>JACDAU010000526.1 GCA_013695265.1 Chloroflexia bacterium | reverse complement strand
CAGCGGCACCCCGACCAGCCCAGCAAGCGCCGTGGCCACCGCGGATACCAGGAGCGAGAGCGCTGCCACGCGCAAGGTTGCCGCATCACCGCGCGCCAGCAGGCCGAGCGCCCCGAGGAGTCCTTGCCAGATCAGCTCCACGGCAGGGCGGGAGGGGTGCGCATCGTCAGGGGGCTACCGTAGCCTCGGCCTTGCCGGCGTCCGGGACGAACAGGGGCTGCCCCAGCTCGGCCCGTCCGAACTCGCCGATTGTCCGCTGGGTACGGGGCGCGACGAGGAAGTCGATCCACGCCCGCGCCCCTTGGCCATTCACCTTCGGGAACCGCGCGGGGTTGACCTGGATCGCGTGGTAGATGTTCAGCAGCGCCGGGTCGCCCTCCAGCAGGATCCGGAGATCCAGCGTGTCGCGCTGGGCCAGGTACGTCGCGCGGTCGGTGAGGGTATAGCCGCGCTTCTCCGAGGCGACGCGCAGGGTCGGCCCCATCCCGGTGCCGGTCTCTCGGTACCACGAGCCCTGCGGCTTGTCGGTCCCTGTCGCCGCCCAGAGCGCCAGCTCCTTCTTGTGCGTGCCCGAGTCGTCGCCGCGCGAGAAGAACGGGGCAGCGCCCGTCGCGATGCGCTCCAGCGCCGCGCTGGTGGTCTGCTGTTCCTGTACGTGTGCGGGGTCGGATTGAGGACCGACGAGGACGAAGTCGTTGTGCATGACGAGCGTGCGGTTCGTGCCCGCGCCGCTCTGCATGAATTCCTGCTCGCTCGCCGGCGCGTGGACGAGCAGCACATCGGCGTTGCCCTGTTCGCCCAGCTTGAGCGCCTCTCCGGTCCCCACGGCGATCGGCTTCACTGTGTAGCCGGTCTGCTGCTCGAACGCGGGGATGAGTACGTCGAGAAGACCCGAATCCTGGGTGCTGGTGGTGGTTGCCAGGATCACGGCCTTGTGCTCCCCGGCGTCCAAGCCTGCCTTGGCGGTCCCGGCAGGGTCACCTCCAGTGGCGGCAGTAGGCGCCGTGCCGGTCGGCGCGGTGGTCCGGCCGCAGGCAGCAGCCAGGAGGGCCGCGATGAGCGTCATCAGTATCAACCTGGTTCTCAAGGCGTTCCATGCTCCATACCGTGTTCAGGATGTCGGCCCAGTGGTGCTATCTCGCATGCAGGCTGAGACTGCACGTGCGTACCTCGTGCCCGTCGTCACTCCTGCACTCGCGGGATACTGATCTACAACCTGCGACGTGCGCATAAGGGACCGGATGGCCGAGGTCGGTAAGTCCAGACATACGCAATCCGCCTGAACCCTCTTGCATGTCATCCCGAACGCCGTGAGGGATCCGTAACCGGGACCACGGATTCCTCGCAGGCTCGGAATGACAAATGCGCGACTATTCAATTGGAGTTCGTATCAGAGCGCAACCTCTACGGGTTCCGAGTTCAATTGTACATCCGCCGGGTGAGCACTATGAGTATCCGGCGCTGATCGGCATCTGCGACCGGTGCTGCTGGCCACGCCCATCCGCCGTGCGGTTACCTCGCAGACTGCTCGGCGCGCTCCAGCGGCTCGACGAGGTCGGCCCGCCCCATGAAGCGAGCCCACCCAAGCGGGGTGGCGTGATGCGTCGAATCCTGGACCGTCGGGTCGGCGCCTGCGGCAAGCAGAGTGCGAAGCAGTGCGAGGTCGTCGCGGACCACCGCCTCGTGGAGGAGCGTCATGCCGCTACGGGCGTCGCGGGCGGTGAGACACTCGGGCGAGCGCCGCAGTTGCTCCGCCACGCGCTCGCGCCAGCCGAGATCCCACCCGGCCAGGATGTCGAAACGCGCGCCTCGGTCGATTAGCCACCCGGCAGCGTCCGACTGCCCGAACGTCGCGGCGACCTGTAAGGGCGTCGAGCCCGAGGCGAGCGAGGCGTCGAGGTCGAGGTCTCGGGGAAGGTTCTTGAGTGCGTGGAGGTCACCGCGGGCGAGCGCTTCCGCGAATCGCACCTGTGCCGGGCTCGGCGGCGCCTCCACCGCTGGGCGATGCATCCACCACGTCTGCCCGCGGCTGAGTGAGACGAACCCGACGTGCGGGTACAACCGCTCACCCTCAAACGTGGCGTTGAGCACGGCGACGCGACAGCCGAGCGCGCGGGCGTGTGTACACGCCGCATCCGTGATTGCCGCGCCGATCCCGCGCCGACGATGCTCCTGTGCAACCCCGACGTCATTGAGCAGCGCCACGCCGGGCAACTCGGGCGGGACGAACAGCGTCGTGCCGCCGACCGCAGCCCCGTCGAGAAACGCGCCGAACTCCCACACCTGTTGCGGCCGCAGCGCGGCCAGCTCCAGGTTGGCGCGCGCAGTACGCCGCCACTCCGGGCCGTCAGGATGCGCGCCCTCCCGGCGATCCCAGGCGCGAACATCTTCCACCTGGCCGATCTCCATCCCGACAGGTGCGGGCCGCAGGGAATGCGGCGCGCGCAGATCGCGCGCCATCCAGTGCGCCTGCCAGCCGACCTCGAACCCGCGCGCGACGAGGAGCACGCCGAGCTCCGTCCGGTGCTCGGGCCGGACGGTCCAGCACGAAGCGCCGCGCACCCTGCCCTGAGCGCGAATGCGGCCGAGGATCACGTCGAGCGCCGCCGCGCCCGCGCCGGGCCGTAGCCAGGGAAAGCCGAGGGTCGCGGTCAGCGCACTGGACGCGGGAAGCGCCCACCAGACGCCGTCCTCGCGGAACACCTCGCCGCCGGAGTGCCGCGCGCCGAGCGCGAACCACGCCCGGTGCGCGACCGCCGCGGCATGGAGCGCGTGGGCACGGTTCAGCGCCACGGTCTGCAGCCGCAAGAAGATCTACCGCACGTCGGCGATGGCGTTGGCATCAAGCACAAACTGATCAGCGCTCCGATATCCGCCCCTCCTTGCCCGGACCTACAGCGCCACCAAGACCGCACCGACCGCACGGCTCCGTGGCTTCGACTACAAGTACCACCCCCAACGTTCGCAAGCAAGGAGCCGCGCCAGCCCCGCTCAGAAGCTACCCGACTCCGCGGTGTGCCGGGGCTGCTCGTCGTCGAGCGGGAGTGCCGTGTCGCCGCTCTCCCGGTTGGGCGTGTTCACGGGCTCCACATCGCGCTCGCTGTCGCGCTCCGTGTCCGAGGTGCGCTGCACCTCATCTGCGGCGTCCCGCGCCTCGCGGTTCGGGTCCACTTCTCGGGTCTGGGGCATGGTTGCTCTCCTCTCATACCAACTCCGGCGG
>JACDAU010000452.1 GCA_013695265.1 Chloroflexia bacterium | reverse complement strand
CATCTACGAGGAAGCGCGCGAGCCGTTCGAACGCGATCGCACCTTGTTCGCGGCGGACGGCTACCATCCGTCCACAAAGGGCTACGCGCTCTGGGCGCGTATCACCCTGCGCGCACTCGCGGTTGATAACCTTGCGGCACAGCCGCTCTGATGCAACCGGAATCGAGGCAGCCGTAGATAGGGTTCCAGGCATTCGTTACACTGTGGCTGGAACGATTCGCTGCCAGAGATATCGTGAACTTCACACCGAACCAGCGCTAGTCGAACCGCTGCTTTCCCCGGACGACCTGGACGCGTGGGATCAGCACCGCCTGATCTCGGAGCGAAAGCGGGAGTACCGCTCGGATTCTACACCGGTACGGTAGAATTATCTGGCCAGACGAGCCTGGAAGGGTGATTCTCCTTGCTGACAAAACGCATCATTCCATGCATGGACGTGCGCGACGGGCGGGTTGTGAAGAACCTGCGGTATTTCACGCAGCTGCCAGACGCTGGTGATCCGGTTACACTCGCCCGGGCGTATAACGACCAGGGCGCGGACGAACTCGTGTATCTCGATATCACCGCGTCCATCGAGGCGCGCAAGCTCACCATCGAACTGGTGCGGCTTACCGCGGACGAGGTCTTCATCCCGCTTACGGTCGCGGGGGGAATCTCCACCGTCGAGGACATGAACGCCGTGCTCCACGCCGGCGCGGATAAGACGGGCATCAACACCGCCGCCGCGACGAACCCGCCGCTGATCTCCGAGGGCGCGCTGCGCTTCGGAAGTCAGTGCATCGTCGTCGCGATCGACGCAAAGCACGAGGAAGGCGACTGGTGGGTATACACCCACGGCGGCAGAACGGCGACGAGGCGGCGCGCGGTCGCGTGGGCGCACGAGGTGCAGGAGCGCGGCGCGGGGGAGATCCTGCTGACCAGCATGGATCGGGACGGCACGGGCGAGGGATACGACACCGCTCTGCTGCGCCAAGTGACGGAAGCGGTCACTATCCCGGTGATCGCTTCCGGGGGAGCATCGAAGCCTGAACATTTCGTGGATGTCGTGCGCGAGGCAAACGTGGACGCCGTGCTCGCGGCCTCGATGTTCCACTACGGTCGTTACACCATCAGGCAGGCGAAAGAGCACATGCGGGCGAACGGCGTACCCGTGCGACCGCCGGGCGCGTTGACATGAGCGCAGAGACGAACCTGGCAGCAGCGCTGCACTACGACGATGCCGGGCTCCTCCCCGTCGCGCTTCAGGATGCCACCTCGCTGGAAGTGTTGATCCTCGCGCACATGACCCGCCCGACCCTGGAGCGCACCCTCTCGACGGGACTGGTCCACCTCTGGAGCCGAAGCCGCCAGGCGCTGTGGCTGAAGGGTGAACAGTCAGGCCGGTTAATGCTCGTGGCCGAGGTGCGCCCGAACTGCGAACTCAGCTCGCTGCTGATCCTCGTGCATCAAACGCAGCCCGGTGCGTGTCACACCGGTCACGCGACCTGCTACTACCGCCGCGTGACGGACGACGGCCTCCGCGAGATCGCGCCGCCGGTGTTCGATCCTAACGATGTGTACGGTGCGGGGCTACTGGCGCAACTGCTTGGCGCCTACGCCTGGCTGCGGGACCAGCCGATCATCCCGGAATCGAGTACATCTCGCCTGCTCCACGGCGACGGCCCCGATCCGCTGGCACGGCTGCGCGACGAGTGGGACGAGCTTCTCGGCGTCCTTGACGGCACGCACAGCCACGTCGGCGTCACGGAGGACGCATTGCTGGAAGCGTACCAGGTGTTGTACTGGACCGCGCTACATCAGGTCATCGGGGGCGAAGCGGACGCGGCTGCTGCGAGCACCGCCCTGCTCGCAGGGTATGTTGAGCACGAGGACCCAGGTGCGGCATCCCGGCGCGCGCTCGACCATGAGAACCACGACGCACGCGTTCACCATCTCTGGTTCGCGCTCGGCGCCGCCTGCCGGGCTGCGGGCATCGCACCAGAGACGGTGGTGAGGCGTGACCTGGAGGACCTGCGGCACAAGCCGTATCTCGCCGGATACTTTGTCCCGAGGGCTGAGGATTGATCCTCAGAACCTGCCGGTGAGAAACGCCCTCGCCAATGAGCGGCCGTTCAACGCGCACGAACGTGTTATACTTCGGGAAGTAGGAGGTATGGAGTATGTTCGGCATTGGGCCGCTTGAAATGGTCGTAATGCTGGCCCTCGCACTCATCGTGCTGGGTCCACAGAAGTTCCCCGAGGCTGGCCGTGCGGTCGGCAAAGCAATGCGCGAG
>JACDAU010000444.1 GCA_013695265.1 Chloroflexia bacterium | reverse complement strand
GGCTGAGACTCTGCACGTCGGGGTGCGTACCATTTGCGATTCTTCGGCACGCCTTGCACGTGCCACACGGTTCGGGCGGTCCTGCAGGTCGAACCTGACATAGCAGTGTTGCGGCGAGCCACCGCGCGAGCGTGCCCTTTCCGACCTGAGGTGATCCACTGAACAGGTATGCGTGTGGCATCCGTCCGAGCGTGATAGCGCTCTGCAATACAGCAATCGCCCCGGCGTTCCCGGCGAAGCGTGAGGATTTCGTAGTCGTTCCACCAGTGGTCATTTCTTGCGCGCCTGCGTCTCGGGAGGGCTGTCTGGCAGCGATGCTCTCAGTATCCGCTGGACGGTGTTGCGCGTGTCCTCCGAGAGAACTTCGTTTGGCGTGTTGCGCCTCCTTGCTGCCCATCCTTCGAGCTGTGCCAGCGTGAGAGCCGTTACCGGGCTGTTGTCGAGTTCAAGTACGACGTTCGGTGCAAGAAAGACGACCGCGCCTGCGATGGGCACATCAGTACAACCCGAAGCGTCGAGATGCGCGCGCACTGCGTTCACTGCTTCTGAGACGTCGCGCGTTGGGTTGCCGAGGGGAGGAATAGGTCCGATGACGCGGGAGATGATGCTGGCCTTGCGCCGCCATTTTCCGCCCGCGCAACTGATCTGACCGGGATGATTTCGGGTGGCGAATACTTGTACACCCTCCGGTCCCACCAGCACATTGTTTACGACGATCTTGCTTAGGGGGAGGTACGCTCCGAACCAGTAGCGATTGTTCAGGTACCGAAGTGCTTGTGCGATCCGCTCGTCCGCTTGGAGCCCTGCGCCCCACTCGAACTGCAACTGCTTACTAAGGTTCGTGACGATGAACACCGCGAAGAAGATGGGCGGCAGAAAGAGCGTCAGTTCCTGATTTGAGGGAAACAGAAACCAACTCGCGAACACGATAATCAGCAACACAAAGCCCGCGATCGAGATACGCCGGGTCATGCGCTTTCGGCTCTGTACGTACTGTTCGTTTCTTGCTAGTTGCACGGCCTAGCCCTGATACTCTCGGAATAGCAGCACGGCGTTCTGTCCGCCAAAACCGGAACCATTCGACATTGCAACCCGAACGTCCGCCTTTCGCGCCTCGTTCGGTACGCAATCCAAGTCACAGGCTGGATCAGGGTTCTCATAGTTGATAGTTGGCGGAACGATATCGGTGTGTATGGCCATCACACTTGCGACAGCCTCAACGGCATTCGCCGCGCCGAGGAGGTGGCCGGTCATCGACTTCGTGGAGCTCACGGGCAATTGCTCCGCGTACTCGCCAAACACATGCTTGATCGCCGCTGTCTCCGCCACATCGCCAAGCTGCGTGCTTGTCGCGTGGGCATTGACGTAGTCTACCTCTAGCGGCTGTATGCCCGCCGTCCCGAGGGCACGCTCCATCGCCCGGACCAGGCCGGCGCCCTGCGGCTGCGGCATGACGGAGTGGTACGCGTCGGAACTGGCACCATAGCCCACCACCTCCGCGTAGATGGTAGCCTCGCGCTCGAGTGCGTGGTTCAGCGACTCAAGGACGAGAATCGCCGCGCCCTCGGCGGGCACAAAGCCGTCTCGCTCCTTGTCATATGGCCGGCTCGCGCGGGCAGGCTCGTCGTTCCGGGTGCTGAGCGCACGCATGACGCAGAACGCAGCCAGGCCCAATTGACAGATCGGCGCTTCAGTGCCACCCGCGAGCATCACTTCGGCATCGCCTCGGCGAATCACCTCGTATGCCTCGCCGATGGCCTGGTTCCCAGCCGCGCACGCCGTTACCACGGTGTTGTTGTGCCCGCCGAGTTTCAGGTGCATGGCGACCTGGCCAGCAGGCATATTTGGTAGTGCAATTGGGGCAAAGAATGGGCTGATCCGCATGGGGCCGCGTTCGATCAGCGTCCGCATCGCGGCCTCCGTGTCCGGAAAGCTCGACGTTCCCGTGCCAAGCACGACGCCCGCATCGTGGTTTTCCTCAGCGAGGTGAAGATTCGCGTCCTTGACCGCCTCCAGTGCCGCCGTGACCGCGAACTGGCCCGCACGGGACATTCGCTGCGCGGCCTTGCGATCGAGGTACCGGGCCGGATCCCAATCCTTCACCTCGCCCGCGATCTGTGTCGGGTAGCCTGTCACATCACATAAGGTGATCGTCGCGATACCGGACGTGCCGGAAGTTAGAGCACTCCAGAACGCATCCAGGCCGATACCGACGGCGGAAACGACCCCCATGCCCGTAATGACGACGCGATTATTCAGTTGCTCGGGGGTCACGCGCACTCGTTGAGTCTGCGTCTCCGGCGTATCATCCATCATGTCGGAGACGATCTGCTCGATCTCCTCATCCACACGATGGGCAGATGCCCTGGCCTCCAGCGTTGTCCCGGTTCCCGGCTCGAGCACGGTATCGTCGTGCCGCGGCCCGGGACGAGTGCTGGTCGTGCGATCTCTGACCTGTCGCCTGTTCATTAATTCTCCTGTGGGTCATGCGACTCGCGGCTGTATGCGAGGTCGGGCTGCCTTGCGGCGGTTGTTTCGTCCAGTCGGCGCAGCCGCGTCTCGTTCGGCGCGCGCTTGATAGTTTCGGGAGCCGTTTCCGCCTCCTGTGCGATAGCGAGCATGGCATCGGCGAATTCGTCCAGGGTCTGCTTGCTCTCGCTTTCCGTCGGCTCGATAAGCATCGATTCTTCGACAATGAGCGGGAAGTAGATCGTCGGCGGATGGAAGCCGAAGTCCATGAGGCGCTTCGCTATATCGACGGTTCGCACACCGTGGCGCTTCTGTCGGCTGCCAGATAGAACGAACTCGTGCATGCACGGTCGGTCGTATCGCAACTCGTAACATGCTTTGAGGAGCGAGCCGAGGTAGTTGGCGTTGAGTACCGCATGCGTGCTGTTTGCGCGCAAACCTTCGGCGCCGTGATGCCGCAGATACGTGTACGCCCGTGCGAGAACGGCGTAGTTTCCCCATAAGGATCGCACTTTCCCGATTGTATTCTCGGGCGTGGCTAAGGCGAAGAACTTCCCGTTTTCGTTCGGCTCTGCACGGATAATGGGGTCAGGCAAGTACGAGGCCAGGTAGTCTCGGACGGCGATCGGTCCGGCGCCCGGTCCACCACCGCCGTGAGGCGTCGAGAACGTTTTGTGAAGATTGAAGTGCAGCACGTCGAATCCCAGATCGCCGGGCTTCGCGATGCCAGCCAACGCATTCATGTTCGCCCCATCCCCGTACATCAATCCTCCGGCTTCGTGGACGATGTCGCAGATCTCCTGAATGTTCTCGTCAAAGAGGCCTAGGGTGTTTGGGTTTGTGAGCATCATACCCGCCGTATCGGGGCCGACGAGTTGCCGGAGTTCAACAAGGTCAACGTTTCCGCGCGCATCGCTCTGCACGGATCGAACCGTGTAGCCCGCCATTACCGCCGTTGCCGGGTTCGTGCCGTGTGCCGAGTCAGCGACCAGCACGTTCAGGCGCTCAACATCGCCGCGATGCTCGTGATGCGCCCGGATGACGAGCATCCCCGTAAGCTCGCCGTGTGCCCCTGCCGCGGGCAGCAAGGAAACCGCATCAAGCCCAGCTAACTGCGCCAGGATGTGCTGCAGTTCGTACATCACGTGCAGCGCACCCTGCACCTCCGTGCCGGGGGTATAGGGATGAATCCGTCGCACGCCCCGAAGGGCAGCCACCTCCTCATTCACCTTCGGGTTGTACTTCATCGTGCACGAGCCGAGCGGGTAGAAGGTGGTGTCGATCGCGCGATTCTCCTGCGACAGCCTCGTGTAGTGCCGAACGACATCAAGTTCGCTCAACTCCGGCAAGTTGAGATCGTCGCGCTGGAGCGCGAGGTCAAGCATGACTTCGGGCACGGTGGTGGCGGGTAGGCTGTATCCGCGCCGACCTGAAGTGCTTCGCTCGAATATCACTGGCTCGGGCATCCATACCTGCTTTCTAACCCGCACGAGACGATGTGCGATAGCCCAAGATTATATCATGACGCCTCGGTGCTACCGTTGGACACCGACGACGTTCGGCGCTACACTGGTGCCGCATCATGAACGAGAAGAGCCTGCGTACTCTAGAGTTTCCAAAGGTGATCACGGCGCTGAGCGCGCACACCTCTTTCAGCGCAAGCCATGACCTTGCGATGGACCTGTCGCCCCATACCCAGCACGCTGCTGTTCTCCGCGCGCAGGCGGCAACCACTGAGTCCCGCAGAATCCTGGAGCTCCGACCCGAAATCTCGACAGCCGGTGCGCGTGATGTCCGCCCCTCGGTGGCCAGAGCGGAGGTGGGCGGGATCGTGGAGCCGTTAGACCTGCTCGTTATCGCGGCGACGCTCTCCGCAGCCCGTGCGATGCGACGGATTATCCTCAAGCTACGGGAGGTGGGACACGACTTGCCGGAGGTTTCGGCAATGGCTCTGCGTCTCCACGAAGTGCCGGAAGTGGAGGATCGGATCCGCAGTTCGATCAGCGAGCGCGGTGATGTGCTGGATTCCGCGAGCCCGGCGCTGGGCCGCATACGGTCCGAGACGCGCACAGCCCATGACAGACTGCTTCAGTACCTACGCAGCATCCTTAACTCCGGGACGTACGCGCAGGCGATCCAGGAACCGATCATTACGATGCGCGAGGGTCGATACGTGATTCCGGTAAAGTCGGATTTTCGGGCGCGCCTTCCCGGACTCGTGCACGATACCTCCGGTAGCGGTGCAACCCTGTTCGTCGAGCCGCTTGGTTCGGTGGACGCAGGTAACCGCTGGAGAGAGTTGCAGGGTCGGGAGGCCGAGGAGGTGGAGCGCGTCTTGCTCGAGCTTGCCGGGCAGGTCGCGGACGTTGGCCCTGCCATTCGAGAGACGGTGAGCGCGCTGGCCAGCATTGACTTCTCCCTAGCTAAGGCGCGCTATGCAAACGCGCTTCGGGCGATAGCGCCCGAGATCGTCGCGCCGTCAGACCTGCCGCGCAACGAGCCGGCAATCCGATTGCCCCAGGCTCGGCATCCGTTGCTACGGGGGCGGGTCGTGCCCACAACGGTGGAACTCGGTGGCCCATTTCGCGTGCTGGTCGTCACTGGGCCGAATACGGGAGGGAAGACCGTCGCGCTGAAAACGGTCGGGCTGCTCGTGCTGATGGCGCAGAGCGGACTGCATGTACCCGCGCTTCCTGGCGCACGTCTGCCGGTGCTACGGCACGTCTACGCCGATATCGGCGACGAACAGAGCATTGAGCAGAGTTTGTCTACCTTCTCCTCACACATCAGCAACATCGTGGGCATGCTGAAAGAGGTCGGGCCGGATTCGCTGGTGCTGCTCGATGAGCTTGGCGCGGGCACTGACCCGGAGGAGGGCAGCGCACTCGCGCGGGCGATCATCGACTTTCTCCTGGACCGAGGCTGTATGGCGGTGGGGACGACCCACTACACGGAGTTGAAAAGTTACGCTCATACCACGCCCGGTGTGCGTAATGCGTCTGTGGAGTTTGACGAGGAGACGCTTTCGCCGACGTACCGACTTATGATTGGCCTGCCAGGCCGGAGCAATGCCCTGTCGATCGCCGGTCGCCTTGGAATGCCCGAGGAGGTTATCGCGCGTGCGCAGGAGCGCGTACGCCCGGAGAGTCGAGAGCTGAACGATCTGCTCCAGCAGATTCAGGACGAGCGTGATGCGGCAAGCGCGAGGCGCGCGCTGGCAGATCAGGAGCGCGAGGAGACGCGCAAGCTGATGGAGCGGGCCCGGCGGGAGTTGCAAGAGGCAGAGCGGAGACGATCGCATGCGGCGGACGAGGGGCGCCGTGAGGCGGAGGCGGAGCTTGAAGAGTTCCGCAAGGAGTTAGCGAATCTACGGCGGGAGCTCCAGCGCGCGCCTGCCCAGCAGGGGACGACGGAGGTGGTGCAGGCGACGGAGAATCGGCTACGGGAGATAACCCGTCGCAGCCCTGGACCACGACATATCCCAAAAGATGCTCCACACGAAATAACACCAGGAGACACGGTGCTTGTGCTTGGTCTCGGATCGTCCGGGAAGGTCCTGAGCGTTCAGGACGGGACTGCGGAAGTGCAGCTCGGCAGGCTCAAGTCGCGCGTATCCTTGCGCGACGTGCAGTTCCAGGCGGAGCCATCTGGGCAGCCAGAGCCCACTGGCCGCAGCAGGTACAACCTGGAATCGTCCCTATCAACGCCTTCGATGGAGCTTGATCTCCGTGGGAAGCGGGCCGAGGAGGTGAGCCGCGAGTTGGACCGATATATCGACGACGCGTATCTGTCTGGAATGCCGCTCGTGCGAATCATCCACGGCAAGGGCACGGGTGCGTTGCGCCAGGTA
>JACDAU010000418.1 GCA_013695265.1 Chloroflexia bacterium | reverse complement strand
CGCTTTGCCCAGGTAGAGGACGGCGTGCTGACGTGTACCCTCCACGGCTGGCAGTTCGATCTGGAGAGCGGCCGGTGTCTCACGTCCGACGACGCGCATCTCTACACCGAGCGCATTGAGGAGCGGGTGGAAGTCGGCACAGCCTCGGCAGCCCGGTAACCGCAGAGCGGCTGGGGGAGTAGGCGACACACGATGGATTGCACGGACCGGATAGCGCAGGTTCTCGCCGAGTCGGCGCTAGAGTCTGTGCATCTGTTGCACGGCGCATCGCCACTCGCTGCGATCACCGTCCGCGTGCCAAGCCGGGGTCGGCGGTTCAATATCACGGTGCGCAAGCGCTGGCCCGACGGTCCCGAGCAGCCGCCGGACTACTGGTGGGACGTTGCTGAAACCGAGCTGGACGGCACTGAGCGAGAGGGCGGCATCGGACTGAGCGGGGCGGGCGATGAGCATCCGACACCCGAGGACGCGTTCTGGGCCGCCGTCGAGGCCGCATCCTTGGCGATGGACGAGGTGTCGGCGGGATAGCGGTGCGTGCGTTTGCTATACGAACACAAGCTGAGTCCCGAATGCTTCGCCCCTCTGTCGGCCTCCACCTTGTTCATCTGCCGAGTCTGGTTCTCAAGGAACAACCGATCATCGGATGATACAGGTGCCTGGCGCGGGCATGCGAGGGTCCACTGGGCAAGATCTGGACGCTGCTGAGGATGGGAGGTCTCGTGGGTCGGGGACGGGTGCCGATGGGGAGAGTCGAACTCCCACGCCCTTTCGGGCACACGGTCCTAAGCCGTGCGTGTCTGCCATTTCACCACATCGGCGTGGTTGCCCATCGCCCTGGCCACCTCGGGTATCAGCGTACGGCGGGTGGCCGGTCTGCTGTGCTCCGTCTCGGGCTCGGAAAGTCTAGCAACGGTTGCATCGGACCGTCAAGTGCGCGCCCGTCGCCCGTGAGGTCCAGGTACAGCCCCTCCGCCCAGGCGGGCGTGCCCGTGGAAAGCGTCAACAGATCGGTCCTGCGCGCCAGGGCGGCTATTGATGCAGCCGCGCTCGTGGACAGTAGCGCCAACCGTGTGCCGACGTGCGCGGCATTCGGAAAGCCGTGGACGAGCGGGGCTGGAACCTCCGCCAGGATATCGAGCGCGGCGAGACTGGGGTAGCCGAGGGACGCGGCCTCCGAGTCGGTCAGCGCAACCTTCTGCAGCTCGGCGTGGTGTACTCCCATCCCGTCGAGCACAGAGTCTCGCAGGGTGCGGAGTGTCGCCCGCAGCCGCTGCACGCCGCGAACGTGCTCCTGTCGCAGGTGTTCGCGGTGCAGGGGAAAGCGGAATCCATCGACGCCGATTGCGTCCTCATCGGACCCGGCGGCGCGTTGCGCCTCGCTCCCATCCAGTGAAGGCGCAAGGGTCCCCCGGCGATCCAACAACCCGGCGCGGCGCAGGTCCACGACCAGGTCCACCGCCGTTCCGAGGTCCGGCGCGGTACGTTTCGCGGACATCGGGGCGCTTGTCTGGTCCATGCGTTGCGGTCCCGCATCGTGTGCTACTGGCTGGGCAGCGGCCCGGAAGATCCCATGCTGCGGGCGTGCGTCGGGCGCTATCGCGAGCCGGGCCGATCCGCCCTCGGAGCACAGCGCCCACGGGTATGGCTCGACTCCGAGCAGGAGCACGGGCGCTTCGCTGGCTGGGGCGCACGCAATGGCTGCCGCCGCAGCCATGTCGATCGGTGGGCTGGTCCCCATCCCGGCGGTGCGCAGCCGCTCGTCCGTGTCAGCGGCGCCAGGCGGCAACCCCAGGACGATGATGTCGGCAACCCCTGAGGGCGAGACGCGGGCATCATCGCACAACGCGCGCACAAGCCGGCGAACGGCGGAGGTAATGGTCGCGGCGTTCAGACCGTGCGAACGAGTGTCGCCGATAAGTTTGGCCGTGGCGTTGGCCAGTTGGCGGCCATCGCGCAGGTCGTGGAGCGTACCTTCGACTAAATCCGTATGCACGCTCACCGCGACCCCGAGGTGATCGGCGCGATCCCAGCCCAGGTCGACAGCACGCAGCTCGCGGCCGGTCGAGCGCAGGGTCAGGCCGCGCGGGGTCTCCCGGAGCGCGACAACGGGCAGCACGGACCGCAACTCCTCGGCGGCGTTCGCGTCACTTGCGGTGATCTGGGCCGTCTGCGCTGGGGGTGATAGTCGGTACGGATATGGGTGGTCATCGATCACGATCGTGGGTGGCTGCTTCGGCACGGAGATGATGCAGTCGACCGCGGGACGGGCGGTGCAAGCCAGCCGGTAGCCTTCCTCGATTGCGTCTGCTTCGAGGTGAAGAACGTCCCAGGGGGAGAGTTCGGGCGCGTGGATGAGGAAGCGAACGACGCACTTGCCGCAGTGTCCCGCCCCTTCGCACGGCGCGACGAGTCCCGTGCCCGCCTCATGTGCCGCCTCCAGCGCCGTCTGGCCCGCTCGGATCGTGCTCTCCCGCGCATGCGGGAGAAAGGAGATGCGTATGGAGCCGGTTCGACTGAGGGAGTGTAGCACGCACCGAATATAGCAGCGGCGCGGGCCCGTTGCCACGCGCCGCTTGCCTTCTCTGCAACCCGCTGATACGGACTTCACTTGACTCCTGCTGCGTGTCATCCCAAACGGGGTGAGGGATCCGTAACCCCAACCACGGATCCCTCGCACGCTCGGAATGTCATGTGCGCTACCAATCAGCCGAAGTTCGTATGAGCGATCAAGGCTTACCGGGGCTTACCGGGGCTTGCCGCCGTTTGCCTTCTCGATCGTGCTGACCTCCTCACGCAGCGCAGGCACGCGCGCGAGCAGGTCTGTGATCTTGATCCCGGTCAGCGACTCGACCAGCGTGGGAGCGGTAGCGACCATCCGGGCCAGGTCGGTGGTGATCTGGTTCATCCCAGCGCCGTTGTGGCCGTCACCCGTGGAGACGATCGTTATCTTGTCTACGCTGGAGAGCGGTGCGGCCATGCCCTTGACGAGCTCTGGGAGCCCGGCGATCAGGCTGTCGAGGATCGCGGCCTCATTGTACTGCTTGTAGGCGGCGGCCTTCTGCTGCATCGCGTTTGCCTCGCTCGCGCCTTTCGCGGCGATGATCTCGGCTTCCGACTGGCCGCGCACCCGAATGACGTCCGCCTCGGCCTGGCCCTCGACCCGTACCGCATCCGCGCGGCCAGCCGCCTCCAGCATGAGCCGCTGTTTCAGCGCCTCTGCGATGAGGGCCACCCGCCGCTGCTCGGCCTCTGCTGGCTTGAGGATCGTGGCGTCGAGCTCTCGCTGGCGGCGGGCGATCTCCGCTTCCTGCACCTTGATCTGGCCCTCGCGCTCAATGCGCTGGACGCTGACCTGCTCCGCGATGACCTGCTGTTGCATGATGTTCGCCTGGATGTCGTAGGCCTTATCCGCGGCGGCCCGCTGCTTCTGGACCGTCGCGTCAAACTCCGCCTTCTTGAGGTCGAGGTCCCGCTGTGCCTCGGCCTGGCGCGTCGCGGAGGCTGCCTGCGCGATGACGCGCTGCTGGTCCGCGAGCGCCTGTGCGACAGCGGCCTCGCGCGTCGTCTCGGCCTGACGGATCGCTGTGGCGCTGCTCGCCTCGGCTGCGGCGATGTTCGCCTGCTTCTGCACGCGCGCGATGTCGGGCTTGCCCATATTCTCGATGTAGTGGTTGTTGTCGCGGACCTCCTTGATCGTGAAGCTCACCACTTCCAGGCCCATCTTGGCGAGGTCGTCGGAGACGTTGCCACGCATCCGGTCGGCAACCATCTCCGGGTCTTTCACGATCGCCTCGATGGTTAGTTGGCCGATGATGCCGCGCAGGTGTCCCTCCATCACGAGCCGAATCAGCCCTTCGCGCTGCGCGGGCGTCTTGGTGAGAAGCTGCTCAGCCGCCGTGCGGATGCTCATGGGGTCGCTCTTGATCTTGATCTGCGCCACGGCCTCGACGGTCACCGCTACGCCTTGCGCGGAGTAGAGGTCCTGCGTCGGGGCGACGTCGAAGCTCATAAGCTCCAGAGACAACTCGCGATGGCTTTGTACCATCGGGATGATGAACCGGCCACCGCCCGTCACGATTTGAGTGCCGCCAAAACCGTAAACGACGAGTGCCTGGTTCGGCCCGACCTTGCGGAACATGCGGGCGAGCGCGGCGATGCACAACAAGGTCACGACGACGATCACCGTGACCACTAAGATGATGGTTTCCACTTGTGACTCCTACTTCGATGTAGTGTGCTTCAGACGTTCGGCGTGCAGCCGATAGAGGTGGGATCTCGACTCAGCCACCGCTCGTACTTGTTCACAGGTCTCCCTCAGAGGGTGGGGTCCGCGCCGCGAGCAGGCGGTCGAGAGGCTCGACGTACGCGATGCCGCGCTCATAGCAGAGCACCACAACCTCCGTGCCACGGGGCAAGGGGGCGCCATCCACGCTGCGTGCGCCGTCGCTTCGCGTCACGCCAACCTTGTTGTACACCACCTCGCCGGTTCCCTTGGGTGCTATGGGCACGGTGAGCCGCCCAAGCGTGCCCTCGATGCGATAGTCCTCGGGACGCAAGGCGGGGGTTTGTCCGGGAAGCAGCACCCGAAACAAGAAGAGCACGACGAGCGAAGCGCCGAACAACCCCGCCAACCCCGCGAGTGGAACGATCAGCAGCATCGGCAGGTGCGTCGCGGCCGTCAGGATATACCCGATCCCACCAAACCACGCAAGAAACACGGTTATCGTGGTCGCATTCACCGGGGACACATCGCTGGCGTGCACGCCTCCTCCGTGGAGATGTGGCAAGTGTGCAAGGTGGACGTGAGGCAGGTGCGGGCCGAGGTGCCCCAGGCCCGACAGCACCGAGAGCAGCGCGAGCGCGGCACCCGTCAATAACAGCACCAGGAAAATCGTCTCCATCACCGTTCCAACTCCGCCGTCATTGCGGGCGGCTACTACAGATACAACGGCTCAACACGCCAAAGGTCACTCGCCCCCCGAATCACGTCTCAGAACTTCCCCGCCAGACGGGGCCGGTCGTTCGGCGAGGAGCTTATCGAGAGGCTCGACGTACGCGATGCCCTTCTCGTAGCGCAGCAAAACGACCTCGGTGTCTCGGAGGAGGGGGCTACCGTCCGCGCTGCGCGCGCCTTCGCTGCGTGTCGCGCCATACTTGCTAAATATCACTTCACCCGTCCGAGCGCCGCCCATTGGCATGGTGACGCGAGCGAGCGTTCCCTCCAGTCGGGAGTCTTCCGCACGCATGGGAGCGGTCTGCCCAGGAAGGAGGATGCGGACCGTGACCAGGAATACGACCACGGCGCCAATCAGTCCGCCGAGGGTGGCGAGCGCGAGCACGGTCAGGCGCACGTAGGAGGTCTGGCTGGTCAGAAGGTAACCAATACCGCCGAACCACGTGAGGAAGGCGAGAATCGTGCTCACATTCCACGGCGAGATCGCGGTCTGCCCCCCTCCCAGGTCCACGTCGAGAAACTCCGGCATCGGGATCTCCAGTTCCGCAAAGCCCAGCACAAAGTTGAGCACCGTGAAGATCAGCCCAAAGAGGAACACGCCGAGCAGAATTGTCTCCATGTACACGCTCCTACGCTGGCTCAGGCTCGATATAGAAATCCCGCTCAATCACGCGATCAAGCTGCTCACTTGAAAGAAGCAATAATCGATCAAGCACTTCGAAATATCGACGCGGTTCGGCGCGAGCGGACAGCTCGGTCAGAACCTTCGCGACGAGATAATCGTGCTGGAACTGCTGCGCGTGTATCCGCAGCCACCCCGACAGATGGTGCGCGCTATCAGCACTCGCAGTCTGAGGCGCCGAGTCGCTGACCAGGTGACCGGGGTGGACCTGGAAAAAGGCGGCGAACAAATCACGGGTCGTTGACGAGAGGTGGACGCGAACGCCGGTTTCGAGTTGCGAGATGTATGCGGCGCTCAGGCCGGTGCCCAACTCCGCGCGCATCAGACGGGACACATCCGCCTTGGAGAGGGCACGGCCCAAACCCCTCGCCCGGCCCTCTTCCTCACGTAAAGCTCGCAGCTTCTCCGCCAGTGTCACGACCCTGACTCCTTAACTAATCGCTACGTTCAGCGTAACAATGAGTTATGACCGTGTCAAGTGACCGACCGGCGCTGGGACCCGTGTATTGTGCGTCCGTTTCCCCGTATACTATGGGTACCGGCTAAGTTGTATTGATCGCAGAGTAGGCGGCGCAGGCGCGCCACATGGCTGCCGAGCACCGTCGGAGGGACAGCGTCTGCAGCGCAAGTGCGGTACGACCGCAGTCTGGGTTAGGTGGATATGATGCTGCAGGTAGACCTTCTCCTCTGCTCGGCGTCACCCCGGCGCGCGGCACTGCTTCGGAAACTCGGGGTGCCGTTTCGGGTGTGTCCAGTGAATGTGCCGGAGACGCCCTTGCCCGGTGAAATCCCATGGAACACGGCATGGATGCTCCAGGCGCTCTCGGGGCGGACGCATCGGGTGCACACGGCGGTGGCCCTGGGTGGCCGGGGTTTTCTACGGATCGTGACCTGTACCACCGAAGCGGAGATGCGCCAGTACAACGCGCGGGCTATCTCTGATTCGGTGGCGAGCGACGAGCCGATGGACAAGGCCGGGGCGTACTCTATCCAGGATCGTGCGCTTCAGCCCGTGCGCTGGATACGTGGCCTGTACAGCAACGTCGTTGGCCTGCCACTCGCACCGACAGCGCGATTGCTGCGTCACGGGAATGTTATGGTCTCCGCCGACGTACGGCAGCGCGCTGCCGTAGAGGAAGCGTGAGTATGACTGGAGGCGGCGGGTGCGGCGTACGCTGATGGAGTGCGTGCCCAACTTCAGCGAGGGCCGAGATGCCGCGACGGTGTTCGAGATAGCGCGAGCCGCACGGGCCCAAGGCGTCCGTCTGCTCGACGTACATCTCGATGCCGATCATAACCGGTCGGTGCTCACGCTTGTGGGAGAGCCGGACGCGCTCGTTGCGGCCGCGTTCGCCGCGATAGAGCAGGCAGTGGCGCTGATCGATCTCGGCGAGCACCAGGGCGTCCACCCGCGCATCGGTGTGGCCGATGTGGTGCCGTTCGTGCCCATTACAGGGGTGAGCCGCGAAGCGTGTGTGTTAGCGGCACGCGCGCTGGGGCAGCGAGTCGGCGCGGAACTGGGCGTGCCGGTGTTTCTGTATGAGTGGGCGGCGGCCCGACCGGAGCACCGGAACCTGGCAGATGTGCGACGCATGTATGAGCGGCTCAGAGTGAGTGGTAAACCACTGACCCCGGACTTTGGACCGGCCCGCGCTCACTCCCGCGCGGGCGTGGTGACTATCGGGGCGAGGGCGCCGCTCGTTGCACTAAACTGCTATCTGGCCGAACCGGACCTGGACGCGGTGTGGCGCATTGCGGCCCGAACCAGGGAGCGCGGCGGTGGACCCGCTGGCCTGAAGGCGCTGGGACTTTCGCTCCCTGGAGCGAACAGGGTGCAGGTCTCGATGAACATCACCCAAACCGATCAGGGACCGCCACACGCGGCGGTAGAGCGGGTCCAGGAGATTGCGCGGGCGGAAGGCGTCGAGCTGGCGGAGTCGGAGCTTGTGGGTTTATTGCCGCTCGACTCGGTGCTACGGGCGGCGGCGCATGCACTGGGCCTGCACTCACTGGACGCGCGGCAGGTATTGGAACTCGCAGCAGTGGAAGTGGAGGACAGGGTGGAACTGGACTGGTTTCTGGATGAGCTGGCGAGCAAAGCGCCGGCGCCAGGAGGTGGGGCGGCGAGCGCGCTTGTGGGTGCTTTGGGCGGGGCGCTCGGGTCGATGGTGTGCAATCTGACCGTTGGTAAACCGAAGTACGCCGCTGTCGAGCCGCAGATGCAGGATACGCTGCAGGAGACGGAGCGGCTGCGGCGACGCTTGCGCGAGCTTATGGATGTAGATGAGCAGGCATATTCGGCGCTCATGGCCCAGTACAAACTGCCGCGAGACACACTCGAGCAGAAGGATACCCGCGCCGCCGCAGTGGAGTCCGCGCTTCGGCACGCCGCTGACGTGCCGCTCGAAACGGCGAGAACGTGCATCGAGGTGCTGCGCTGGCTGGAGCCCGTGGCCCGGGACGCTAACGTGAACGTCATCAGCGATGCTGGTGCGGGCGCGCTCTTGTCCGAGGCGGCGGCCCGCGCGGCACTCCTGAACGTGCGCGTGAATGCGTCACTGTTGAAGGATCGGGAGGCGGCGGCTCGTTACCTGGTGGCGCTGGCGGACACAGACGCCGAAGCCACGACGCGAGCGCGGCGGATCATTGCGGTCGTCCACGAGCGGATGGACGGGTAGTCTTTTCGATAGATTGTTGGGAACGGGAAGTGGCGGACGAACACGCAGGAGGATAATGCCGACGTAGGGGCGAATCATTTGGAGCAAGACGTACGGATTATTTGCGCAAGCCGAGACCCGAATGCTTCGCCCGTACTGCAACGGTCTATTGGATTGAGCCACTGCATCCCGAGCGGTCCCCAGGCCATCCTGAGCTACGCGAGGGATCTCGTCCGTACTGCTCACGCAACCCAGTTGGGATTCTTCGCTGACGCTCAGAACGATACGAAATCCGGTTGAACCCTACTGCATGTCATCCCGAACGGAGTGAGGGATCCGTAACCCCAACCACGGATTCCTCTCACGCTCGGAGTGCAAGATGCACCACCATTCAGCCGGAGTTCGTATCACCCGTACTGCTCAGGCAACCATGTTGAGATTCATCGCGCAAGTTTACCCTCGAATACACGGAAGGGCTCAGAATGACAGGTACCCAGCGCCTCAGACTGGCCCCGTGAGAACAGGCGCGGAACTCGTCGGCGTCATGTACGGTGCGGGTCTCCATGCCCGCCCGCGGGCCGCTGCCGGCCGGTATGGAATGTCAATCCTCCTGCCCAGCGCAGTATTTCAGCCGTTACAGCAAGGAGCAGAGGAATTGAACCACCGTGCCAGTGATGCCGCGTCGCCGCCTTGTAGGGGCGTTCAACTGAACGCCCGTGTAACCTCGCCTCCACCCTGTACCTTCGGTGTCAATGCACACGCCCACCGCAGTGGTATCAGAATGACAAACGGCCACGGTCCAGACGGATCGCGTATCATTCGGTTGGTGGGAACAGACCACCCTCAATCCGCGCGATCTTGATGCCAGTTGGCGTTCGCACGGTCCGAAACACCGTGCTGCCTCGGCTTTCTCTTGCCTTCACGTCGCCGAAAAGTCCGGTATCCACCCACGCCTCAACGACGTAGTCGGTTTGCACCCGTGAGTCCTCGAATCCAGGTGGCAGCCCCTGCGTCGCGAGTTCTGCTACGCGGAGGTCGACCGTGACGCCCTCCGCGGTCGCCTCCCGTCGGATCTGTTCGGCGCCGACATCGGTTTGCTCAGTCGCAGCGCCGGTGGTCAGGGCGCGCGCGTCGTCGTACGAATCGGCATCAATGGCCGCAAAGTACGCCTGTACGACTGCCTCGGCCTCCTCCTCGGTAGGTGGAGGGCCGATCGTGGCGGTCCCAGTAGTGATG
>JACDAU010000401.1 GCA_013695265.1 Chloroflexia bacterium | reverse complement strand
CCCCAGCCTCCATCGGAAGGAGCGTAGCCCGCGATGCCCCGAGACATCCTGCACTTGAGCACTGGCGAGTTGACGCCGGTGGAACCACGCGAGAAGCGGCCCGAGTGGCTGCGCGCCAAGTTACCCTCCGGCCCCAACTACCGTGAGCTGAAGCAGTTGATGCGCAGCAATAACCTCAACACCGTATGCGAGGAAGCACACTGCCCGAACATCGGTGATTGCTGGGAGCGCCGGACGGCCACCTTCATGATTCTCGGCTCGGTGTGTACGCGGTCCTGCGGCTTCTGCGCGATCGATACGGGCAAGCCGCCGGTCTACGATGTGCTGGAGCCGGGTCGGGTCGCCGCTGCCGTCGCGCACCTCGGGCTGCGACATGTCGTGGTCACCTCGGTCGCGCGCGACGAGTTGCCGGATGGTGGCGCTGCGATCTTCGCACGCACGATCCGGGCGATTCACCGGCGGGTGCCGGAGTGCTCCGTCGAGGTACTGATCCCAGACTTCAAGGGACGCGAGGCGAGCCTGCACGAGGTAGTAAGCGCGGGGCCGGAGATCCTCAATCACAACACAGAGACGGTGCCGCGCCTGCACCGCCGGGTGCGCGTGCAGGCAAAGTACGAACGCACGCTGGAGTTGCTGGCTCGCGCGAAGGAAATGAACCCGCGGATGGTGACGAAGAGCGGGATCATGGTCGGGCTCGGCGAGCGGCGCGACGAGGTTGCGCAGGTGCTGTCGGATCTGCGCGTGGCGCGCGTGGACGTGCTCACCGTGGGCCAGTATCTGCGGCCTAGCAAGGAGCACCTGCCCCTGGAGCGGTACTACACGCCCGAGGAGTTCGCAGAGATCCGCGAGGAGGGGCTGGCAATGGGGTTCTCGCACGTCGAGAGCGGCCCGTTGGTGCGTTCTTCATACCACGCAGACGAGCAGGTGCAGCATCTCCAGCGCGAGGCGGTGTAGCGTTGGGGCGTCGCGGAAGCGCCTGACTTCTTGTAGGATAGCCGTATGATCCGATTCGGGCAGTGAGATATCTCCGACCTGGCCCATACTCGCGGTCGGACCTTTTGAGAGCCGCAGCTGCACTGGATCGGAACGGACTATCAGCTTCCGAACGAGCGCTGCAAAAGCATGGCAGTCGGCGAGGGAGCGTATACACCCGTCCGTTCGCGTCCACCGCCAGTGCATATAACGCGGCTGGTCAACCAGTTGTGGCGGATATTCTCGACGACTCCTCTGGACGTGTCATACTATCGTACAGTAGTTCATCGCGGGATACGGTGTACGACATCGCAGCCAGCGACGGTCGGGCCGTCCGTTTTGACTCGGCAGGTACTATGGTGGGATTACACGAGCCATGATCGACGAGGTGCAGGGACGTGAGCGGTAAGGTACAGGTCACGATAGCTAGCGCGCCGGATCGGGAGACGACCTACGCGGAATTGTCCTGTGATGGCGAGGAGTGGGACATCGTTTCGGACGATGATGACCGGCTCGTCCTGGAATTATATCCCAGGTCCAATGGGCAAGCGTGGATTCTCGATTACGAGGAAGCCTTGCGCGCGCTCCAGTACGCGCAGCGCCGGCTGTCGGGAGATGGCCCCGAAAGCGCTGCTGCCGTGCTCGATGCCCGATCAGCATGAGTAGCACTGACGATGGACTTAAAGGCTTCGAGTGACGATTCCGCAGGAACTGTGACTTCCTCCGTGGAGATTCGGCGACCTGGTCTGGTGCCATACCAGGAAGCGTGGGATGTGCAGCGCGCCTTGCTGGCGCGAATCGTCGCGGAAGATGCGCCGGAGACATTGCTGCTGCTGGAGCACCCGCCTACCTACACGTTGGGCAGACGGGGTGGGAGGGAGCATCTTCTGGCAACGCCCGAGGAACTCGCCGGGCGCGGAGCGGTCGTGATCGAGTCGGACCGGGGCGGTGACATCACGTACCACGGCCCTGGGCAGATCGTCGGCTACCCCTTGCTAAATCTGCGTCGACGGACGGGCGGCGATGTCCATCGCTATCTGCGCGCACTAGAGGAAGTGCTCATCGGCGTGCTCGCGGCCTACGGCCTGACCGGGGAGCGCGAGCCTGAACACACCGGCGTGTGGTGTGGTGGGGCGAAGGTCGCGGCGATTGGCGTGCGGATCAGCCGGGGCATCACGATGCACGGCTTCGCGCTGAACGTGAACACGGACCTGTCGTACTTCAACCACATCGTTCCGTGCGGCATCCACGACCGGCCGGTGACGAGCCTGGCGAAACTCCTGGGCGAGCAGATCCCGATGGACGAGGTGACCAGCGAGGTCGAGCGGCGGTTTCAGTCGGTGTTCGGGCCGGTGCGCTGACGCTGACTCGGGTTCAACCCCGTAAAGCCGTGTTCGTTCGCAATGGTCCCCAAAGAAGCGGCGCGGCGGTGCGATTGGCACCGCGCAACTACGCGTGCGGTTGCGCCTCACCAGTTGGCATCCGTGCCTGGTAGTGAAATGCCCGACTGGAAACTGCGAACCGCGTCGCGAAATGGGGCGGTGTACTTACGTGCCCACGACCTCCGGCTCCTCCTGGTGTACTGGCTCCTCCTGAGCCGGTGCGAGCGTTTGTGCGACCAACTGGTGAGAGCGGTTCAGCTTGAAGATGTTGATGTCGCGATACTCGTTCGTCGCCCGGTTCCAGACCGTTTTGGTGTCGCGCTTGAACACCCCATCCTCGATGGCAGTGTTGAGCAGCGCGGCGATCTCGGAGATACTGTGCGGCAAGCCGCTACTCTCGAACGCGCGCTCCGCCATGAAGTTGAAACTCATGTACGGACTGTTGTGCTCCAGCTCGTCGAGAAAGCGAATGAGTGGTGCGGCCAGCGCGCGCTCCTCCTCGCCCATCACCCCGCCGTTCTGCCGCTCCGCGACGGACATCGCGGCTATGGATTCGGACTGGTCTAGTTCAAGCTCATGATCCTGGTTCCCAATGCCGAGATCTATCTGCTCGTCGGGCAGGTACGC
>JACDAU010000395.1 GCA_013695265.1 Chloroflexia bacterium | reverse complement strand
GCCTCGCGGCGCTCGGTGGGGCGTATGCGACCACCCCGTTCCCGCCGCTGTACGCGCCGGTCGACGAGCACCACCCGCTGCAGGTCGAGGATCCGTACGGGCTGTCCAAGGAGGTAGACGAGCGGATCGGGTCGATGTTTCACCGGCGTACTGGTATGACCGTGCTGGCATACCGCTTCCACTGGATCGCGCAGCCCGATGAGTACGTGGCGCGGGCAATCCAGGTCAGGGAACGGCCGGAGCGGTGGGCGCACGATTTGTGGGGCTACGTGGATGTCCGCGACGCCGCCTATGCGTGCCGGCTCGGTATCGAGTCGGAGGGACTGGGGTTCGAGGTATTCAACGTCACCGCCGCCGACTCGCTCAGTGAGGTGCCCACGGAGGAGTTGATGCGGCGCTATTGCCCCGACGTCCAACAGCGCGAGCCGATTGAGGGGACGGCCCGCGCGTGGTCCACCGAGAAAGCGCGGCGGCTGCTCGGTTACACGCCGAGACAAAGTTGGCGAGGCGAATAAAGGAGGGGTGGCGCGAACCAAGCGGCGTTAGTGCCGGCAATAGATTGCCCGATGCCGCCTATCGTCGCTGCCGCGCCGACCCGAGCGCCCACGTGATGCACAGCGGCATGGGCGACCGGCACCAGCTGGGGCCGACCATCGCCTCGATCCAAGAATCGCCGGTTCCGCCGGGCCCTAGCGAGCTTCTGGCCAAGCCCGTCGTCCACGTGGACACGATCTCGGGGAGGTAGGATGGACCGCCTATGCCCGGAGTTGCAACTGGTGGGTCAGCTCACGCAGGAAGCCGCCCACGTCGATCACGAGGCCGGCCGTCTGCAGGCTGCCGCGGTCTAGGAGCTTCGTGACCACCGCGGGATTGATATCGACGCAGACGGTCAGGACAGAGGCCGGCAGGAGGTTTCCGACGGCGATGGCGTGCAGCGTGGTGCCCATCAGGATCGCCAGATCGATACCACCCCCACCCTGTATCTGCCGGCGCATTGCCCACTGCGCTTCAATCACATCGGTGATTACATCGGGCAGTGGGCCGTCGTCGCGGATGGATCCCGCGAGGACAAAGGGGACGCGGTTTTTCACGCACTCGTACATGATGCCGCGTGTGAGCACGCCTCGCTCGACGGCGGCGGCAATGCTGCCGCACCCGCGAATGGCGTTGATCGCCCGCAGGTGATGCTCGTGGCCGTGCTCGGTTGCGGCCCCCTCGCTTACTGCATCCAGTGAGACGCCCAGACTGGTGCCGTATAGCGCGGACTCGATGTCGTGTGTGGACAGCGCGTTGCCGGCGAAGAGCAAGTTCACATACCCCTCACGAATCAGGCTGGCGAGCTGGGATCCGGCGCCGGTGTGAACAATCGCCGGCCCGCCCACGACGAGCGTCCTCCCGCCGGAGCCTCGGACTCGGCGCATCTGCTCGGCGAGCTCCGCCACCGCTGCGGCCTTTGGCCGCTCGCTGCTGACGGCACTGCTCATGAAGCTGAACCCGTGTCCCTGGGCGCCGCGCGACGCGGAACCCAGAAGGGCGGGGCTGCGCGGTCGCTCCACCGGCAGCACTCGCACGCCCTCGTACCCCACGACGATGGGCGTGCCAACCCGGACGTCCGCCATGGGCGTCGAGTAAGCGGACGTCGCGGTGCCATCGGGACCGGGCCGCAGGGCGATCGCCACGTCCATCTCGACCGTCTCGACCGGTGTCCAGCGGCCATGAATGCGTACCTGCGTGGGCATGTTCGTCGTGCAGTAGAAGTTGTCCGGGAGAACTCCGTCGGCGGGCGCCGGCACGGCACGGACATCCACCTCCTCGGCGTCCACCAGTTGCGCTCCGAGCTTGCCGACCGCTTCCATCAGCTCATCACGCGCCTCCAGCGTCGCCGCGTGCAGCGCGAGGCGGACGTAACTCGGATCGAACTTGTTGCGTCCCACATCGAAACGCTCGATATAGAACTCCGCGTTGTAGTCCATGACAAGGTCCATCACCTGAGCGAGGATGTGGGAATCGATGATGTGTCCACGCAGCTCTATCGTGCGGGCATGGGGAAGGCGCGCCGTGGCCACTCCGGCGGGCTCCGACGCACCGTGCTTACTCACCCCTGGTTGCTCCATGGTGCCTTGCCACCTCTCGTCTCCGGACGTGTGCTATCCCGACACGTGGGTGTTCTCACAGCGGGCTATCTTATTCGCGCCGTGAGCGATCCGCAGGCTGGCCCCGTGCCTCATGTGCCGGATAGCTCCATCGGTCGGAAGCGCAGGGAGATCGAGTTGACGCAGTGACGGGTGTTCTTGGCGGTGATGCTCTCCCCCTCGAACACGTGACCGAGGTGTCCACCGCATGCAGTACAAATGATCTCAGTGCGCCGTCCGTCGGCATCGGGCACGCGCCCGACCGCACCCGGCAGCTCGGCGTCGAAGCTCGGCCAGCCGCAACCGGAATGAAACTTGTCCTCGTGGCGATACAGGGGCGCGTCGCACCGTCGGCAGTGGTAGGTGCCGGGCACGAAGTGGTCGTCGTATTCGCCGCTGAAAGGCCGCTCTGTGCCCTTGCGGATGATGACCCGTTCATCCTCGGGCGTAAGGGGGCTCAGCTCGAGCATGGGGAACCTCCCTTGTCTCGCACGCGCGCCGTCACGCCCATAATAGCCCAAAGCGCCGAGTAGCTCCAGGGATTGTATTGCATCATAACCCATCTTGTCGAAGGGAAGGTCAGGAGATGGGTGGAGTGAGGCAGCAGAGCAAGCAGGACGTAGCCGAGAAGATGCACGAGCGGTATGAGGACATCACCTTCACTCGTTGCCGTGCCTACCACAAGAACGACCAGGCGCACGTCGAGCAGAAGAACTACACTCAGGTCAGGCAGGTAGTAGGCTACGACAGGCTACAGGGTGAGGAGACGTTAGCACAGCTCAGAGGCATATACGAGCTGCTGAGGCTCTATACCAACAGGTGGTTGCCCGCGATGAAGTTCAGCCGCCAGCACCGCCCAGGAACAGTGACGCACCACCACGGGGAGCAGGACCACCTGGCGTATCTCGAGCGGCCGTTCCTGCAGGCGCGGGAGGCGCTCCATCGCCGCCTCCACGCGGCCGGAATCGACCACTGACTCTCCCGCGCGATGGCGGCACGGGGAATACCGGGAGGTCTACATCCTCAGGGAGGCGAGGGATGATTGTGCCCGGGCGACTCGTCGAGACCGGGCGAGCGGTGGAGCTGGAGTCGGACGGTTGCTGCATCGGCCACATCCAAGCTCTGGATTCAGTACCGGATGTCTGGATCGCCCCTGGCTTCATCGACATTCAGGTCAATGGATACGCCGGCCACGACGCCAACGCGGCCGACGTCACGCCAGAGACAATCGCTGAGCTCGTGCGGGCGCTCTGGATGTGACTTTGGATGCTTTGTGGCACTCGTTTTCGGGTGGTAAGTGGCGCCAGGAGGTAACGCGTAGGGGTTCTCGGATCAGCGCCTACTTCTATCCGTCCGGCCCATTAGGTCCAGTAGCTCCGTGGTGAGCCTCGCCCTTAGCTCCCCGTGCGCAGCCTCCGAATACCGATACCGCTCGTCGGTTCGGTACTCACGCGCGTAGTGGCCCACCGGACCGCTCCTGTACTCCTCGGATTCCCAGTTGTACCGAGGCCAGATATGCGCATGCAGGAAGGGTTCCCGGTTCAATTGCTACTTAGACCCCAGCATTCGTCGCTGTACCAGCAACCTGAGACGAATTGCATCTAATGCCGCATCCCAACTGAACTCGGTCTATCGCCCTCAAAGCCCTCAGCCTGTCAGCACGCAGAACAGGTTGCCCTCGGTGTCGGCGAGGACCACGAAGTCGGCGCCTTCCGGATACACCCAGTCCACCCGCTTGGCGCCGAGCGCGATGAGTCGCTCGACCTCGGTCTCCCCGTCCGATCCTTCCCCGTCCACCCAAAGGTCGAGATGCGTCCTGTCGTTCTCGTCCAGGTGAAGGCGAACACCCTCGCCACTCTCGGGTCCGAGGAACGCTGGATTGTGCGGATCGGGAACGTATCCGAGGGCCTTGCTCCAGAACTCCGCCGCCCTGTTGATATTCGAGACGTTCCACACCACCGAATAGACTCCGACCGTTGCCATGGCATCGCACCTCCTGAATCAGGATACGCCCGTCGCAGAGTCGACCCAACAAGCAGCGTGACGACCCTGGACCGGCATGGACATGCGGGCGCCACAGCCACCTCTCCCGCGCGAACAAACGAGCCGTGGCCATCTCCGGTCAGTGGAGCGTGCCCGCGGCGAGCCCGATCGGACGGCAAGACGTGAAGATCCTCGGTCGCCCACGGCACCAAGACTAGCGGCCTTCGCGTCCGGCTGCAAGGGCTCTGTGATCGCTGCGACGGAAGCGACTCACCGTGGCAGGATGGGTGCCCAAGGACCACAAGGGTGTCCGATTGCGATGGTGGATAAGGCAAGGGATTGTCGACTGGAGCGTCCCGAGTTCGGCCGGATAAGGGCGCCTTCGGTACCGTGCTCCTTCAGCGTGGCCCCGGATCGGGCATGGTCCGTTATTGCGCCGGCGTTCCTCATTCCCGTGGCGCTATTCCCTCCGGTCGTTCCCCTTCAACGCAAGAACGGGCGTGACCCCTGCGGGCAGGTCTGCTAGCATCGTTTCCATGCACATCGAGGGCGAACAGACCCCCGCGGACATGGCCGGGGTTCGACGATCGCGGCCGGCCGGTCGAAAGCCGCGTGGTGGCCGGGCGGCGCGACGCGTTCCTGCGCGCGGCGCTCGACCGGCTCGATCGGGCTGGCTTCTAATCTGGCGCCTACCCGGGCGGAGGTAACGTGTCCATCATTAAATTCGACAACGTCGTCAAGGAGTTCCGCACCCCGAGACGGCGACCGGGACTGCTGGGTACGGTGCGCACCCTGTTCACGCGCCAGTACGACGTCAAGCAGGCCGTGGCGGGGATCAGCTTTGAGCTTGCCGAGGGCGAGCTCGTAGGCTACCTCGGCGGGAACGGCGCTGGAAAGTCCACGACGATCAAGCTGCTCACCGGAATCCTGGTCCCTACCTCGGGTGAGGTCGAGGTCGCGGGTCTGGTGCCGTGGAAGGCGCGCCAGCAAAACGCCCTCAACATCGGCGTCGTCTTTGGCCAGCGCAGCCAGCTCTGGTGGGATCTGCCACTGATCGAGTCTTTCAAGCTCGTTGCCAAGTTGTATCGAATCGAACGAACCCGGTACGAGCGGAACCTGGCCCGGTTCCGGGAGATCCTCGGCCTCGACGAGTTTCTCAATACCCCGGTCCGACAACTCAGCCTCGGCCAGCGCATGCGCGGCGACCTCGCAGCCGCTATGCTCTACGACCCGCGCATCGTGTACCTCGATGAACCCACCATCGGCCTGGACGTGCTCGCCAAAGAGCAGATCCGCATCTTCATCGAGGAGATGAACCGCGAGCAGGGGACGACGATCGTCCTCACGACGCACGACCTCGGCGACGTCGAGCGGCTTTGCCGGCGGATCATGCTGATCGATCGTGGCAGGCTGCTGTACGACGGTCCGCTGGAGCGACTCAAGACCGAGTACGCCCCACATCGCGTGCTGGTCGTGCAGTTCGCGCCCGAAGCCCTCGGAGGCGTGACAGATTCCTCCTCCGTCACACTCCCGGTGATAGACGTGCCGGGTGCGGAGGTGATGAAGCAGGAGGGCGGGAAGCTCTGGCTGCGTTTCGATCCCGCGACGACGCCGGTGCCATCCTTGATCGCCAGCATCACGGCGCGTTATCCGGTCAGCGACCTGTCCATCGAGGAGTCGGACCTCGAGCCGGTGATCCGGCAGATCTATTCCGAACGGCGGGTGCGCCTATGAGCAGCCTGTGGCTTAATCTCCCCGCCTATCGGCAGATCGCCGGTCTCGAACTGCAGACAGCCTACACCTATCGCGTCAATCTCGCGTTTGAGGTGCTGCGTATCCTGCTCAGAGTCTACCTGCTCAAGGTGATCTGGACCGCGGTCTATGCTGGCCAGGGAGTTGTCGATGGCATCGAGCTGGCCCAGGTGATCGCCTTCATCACTCTGGCACAGCTCCAGGTATGGGTGATGGCCCCGCTCATCGCGGACTACATCCAGGATCGGGTGCGCGAGGGCAAGATCGCGCTCGATCTCGCCCGTCCGGCACCGTTCCTCGGCCAGTTGCTCGCCCACCAGGTCGGCGGGACGGCGTCGTTGCTCCCGTTCGTGCTGCTCGCCGTCCCGTTCGCCTTTGTGCTTGGAGGCTTCGTGCCGCCGGCATCGGTGAGCGCGGGCCTGCTCTATCTCCTCAGCCTCACCCTGGCCTACCTCGTGTCCGTTCTGATGGGCATGGTGCTGGGGCTGGTCAGCTTCTGGACGCTACAGATAG
>JACDAU010000391.1 GCA_013695265.1 Chloroflexia bacterium | reverse complement strand
AACCCGACCGCCGGCCAGTATAAGGGCGAGTAAGCGAAGAGGACGAGCAGCAGCGCGAAAGCGAGCAAGCTGCCCAGCAGAAGCCGCCCTTTGTGTCGCACTTCTCCGAAGAACGCCAATCCGAACGCCCCGATGAGTGCCCCGGCGCCCGGCGCGCTCAAAAGCCACCCATAGCCCTGTGCGCCCACGTGCCACTCGTCGCGCGCGAACACGGGCAGGAGTGAGGGGTACGAGCGCCCAAGCAGTCCGGACAGCGTCGAGACGGTAATGAGTAGCAGGAGGAGCCGGGTGGAGAAAACGTACCGCAGGCCCTCCGTAACATCACCCCAGAAGCCGCTCTCACTGCGTTGCTGTGGGCGGGTATCCAGGCCACGCATCAGGAGCGTGGCGATGAGCACTACGCCATAGCTCGCCGCGTTGATCAGGAAGAGGCCGCCGGAGCCGATAGCGCCGAGCAGCGATCCGCCGAGCGCGGGGCCAACGAGTGCAGCGCCCGTGAACACCGCGGAGTTGAGCGAGATCGCGCTCATGAAGTCGTCGCGACCCACGAGGGAGGGCAGCAGTGCCTGGCGGTTGGGGTTCGCGACAGCGAGCAACGTCGCGCCTACGAACGCCACCGCGATAATGTACCACACCGTCACCAGCCCTGTGAGCGTGAGAATAGCGAGCAGCAACGCATTGCACGCTTGCAGAGTCTCGACAACGCGGAGCAGCATCAGCTTATCCACCCGATCTGAAAGTGCGCCGCCGACGGGAGGCAGAAAGATCATGGGCAGCGCGAACGCGAGGGAGACGAGCCCGAGATAGAACGGCCGGTTTGTGAGCTCAAGGACGAGCCACCCCTGTCCCACGCCCTGCATCCACGTGCCGGTGTTGGAGATAATCAGGCTGCTCCATAGCAGCGCGAAGTTACGGTGTCGCAGCGCACCGAACCTGCGTCGCTCCACTGGCAACGCTGCGTCGACGGTCACGCTCGTTGGGACCGGCGGCACCCCGCTCATTCGGACGGGGCGGAGTCCCGCCGCAGTTCCGCAAGCCGCAGTCCATACGCGACATCGCGGGTGCGGGAAAGATCCCAGAGGTGCTTGTTCTCTGGATATGCATGTTGGGCGGTTTGCAGCGCGACGGCCGCATCGGCCGGGTTGAGATAGAGGTTGTGCAGCGCCTGAACATCCGGCGCTTGCTTCAGGCTCTCATACAGCGGGCGGATGATCGCGGTGAGCTCTACCTTGCGGCGACCCATCTCCTGGTTCTGGAACCACTCTAGTGCTCGTTGCCAGGCCGCTTCGGGATTCGAAGAATCGCTACTTTCCATGAGAAAAGTATAACAGGCACCGAGAGCATAGCCGGACGCGACGCGCCAGGTACCGCTCCACAGTCCGTCGTCCTACACCTGGCGTGAGGCAGCGGGAAGCTCGTGTAAGCAGAGAAAGCAAGGCTCCTGCCGAGCCAGAAGCGGGGGCACATTTTCATTTGCGCGGCGCAATAGCGTTTGTTATACTTGCGCCGTACGCGCGGTCCCCGATAGCTCAATGGTAGAGCGCCCGGCTGTTAACCGGTAGGTTCGAGGTTCGAGTCCTCGTCGGGGAGCCATGTGGTCCAAGGTGCGGGATTGTCCACGCTCCTTGGGCCTTTATCTATGTCTGCACGAGTCCTATGATAGCCAGTACACAGTATTCGCCGCCTCCGGCCCCTCGGTTAGCACGTGGAGCCGCTTCGTCGACGCGCCGAAACCAGCTTTCGATCTCAACTGAATGCTCGGCATAGTAACGGTGAGCAGTTCGTACCCGCTCCGGGGTTAGACGCGTCAGTTCCGCCGACTGTCTGAGCGACGTCTCGACCTGTGACTCTACGCCTTTGAGGACGCGTATCACCTCCCAAACATCGGTGCCACCTGGTCTGGCCCGGACGACGGCCTGCCGGGCCAGACCAGGCGATGCCGGGATGGAACTCCATACGCAGACCATCATCCAAAAGCGACCTCGCGAGCCCCGACTCGGCTACTCCCCGGCCTTCGAACGACTGCAAGTTTCCACCTCAACCTGCAACGACAGGTAACGACCCGCCCCAATTCTCCTCCTGATGTACGCCTTCGTAACACCGTGTAGTATAAGTGCCAGGCACCTCCTTCAGTTGGCGAATAACCCACTCTGCTTGCGGTTTGACATGGATTCGCCACGCAGAGATGCCGCGCAAAATGGTGGGCCACTTACCGGATGCAACATCAAGGCGACGGCCATAAAAACCGGGCTAATCCCCGCTGCTCCACATGTGCTGCAGGCTATTTAGGGGCTGCCATCCGAGAATCTCCTTCGCCTTCCGGTTTGTGAACTTGCCGTGCGGCAGATCAGCGTTCACGTTCAGCACTTCGAACGGCTCCGGCAGGTGCGCCACCTCCACGGCGCGCCGTATCGCCCTCGCTGCATCCTGCCACGACACGGCGAAGGGGTTGAGCGGCAGCGGTTGCTCCATCTCCGGCGTGACGAACTCGCAAAACAACAGCACGGGGATCTCCAGGTCATAGTAGTCGGCGAACACCCGGCAGATCTCCTGACCCAGGTACTTGCTGTGGCCGTAGAGGTGGCGTCCGGGACGAGGTGGCGCCTCCGCGGCAACATCGTAGTCCGTCGAGTAGTCGACGCCGCCGTGGAGGGCGGCCAGCTGGGGGCCGGTATGCACGATTCGCCGGATACCGTGGGCGACCGCAGCGCGGACGACGTTGTACGCCCCGACCGTGTTGACGCGAAACGCCCCCTCGAGTTCCGGCCGAATCACCGTGCAGTTGATGATGGCGTCCATGCCCTCGCACGCGGCCATCACCTGCTCCGGGCTCGTGACATCCACGATGCGGCACTCGTGCGGGGCGCCGAGCGGCACGGGTACGGGCGCACCGGGGTTCTGGTTGAGGTTCGGCCCAGCGACAGCGATCTCCTCGATCGACTGCAGATCCGTCAGCCGAAGGGTATAGGTCGAGGACAGATCCTCGGCTGCAGCCGCAGCCAGTGGTCCCCCGGCACCGAAAATCACGACGTTGCGGATTGGACGCGACGGTATCGGCGCGACCGAACGGAGCACAGCGTCCGCGCTGAGACTTGGCGCGTGCTCCTGTGGTGGGGACGCGTTCCGGCTCGCGGCGAAATCGTGCCTCGGCTGATACCCGAAAGGCTCTCGGCCGGCGGCGGCGCGCCGCACCTTCGCGTGCGGCCCTGCCGCGGTGATGTGAAACACCGACCATCCCGGCAGATCAAGCTCCAGCGACCGGCGCACACCTGCAACGGCGTCTTCAAGGTGCACCCAGCGCCCGTCATACGGTGCGGACGCAGCAGCGGCCTCGTCCACCGGCAACCCGAAACGCAGACAGATGGCGCTCGCATCGGAGTCCCGCACCGCCTCGCGTGCGGAAAGTTCGGCCAGCCATGGCCGCAGGTGCTCGATATGTGGTTCCGGGCGCGGACGCCACGTCTCGCTGACTTCCCATCTGGCAGGCAACCGGTCGAATAGAGCCAGACTGCTCCCGAACACAAAGCGCCGCACGCCCGCGTCAAGCGCCGTGGTGGTCAACGCGTACGTCCCGCGGCTCGCCTCATCTACCGCACTGCACCCATCGCCGACGGATACCGTCAAGGGCGCGAGATGCAGGACGGTATCAACCGCGTCGAGGGCATGGGCCACCAGCTCTGGGTTGCGCGCATCGCCCTCGATCACTTGGACGTGCGGCGGCATCGGAGCGGTGAACCTCGCATCGAAGGCGACAGCGGATGCCTCGGGCGGGAGCACGGCCAGCACTGCCCGTCCCAACGCTCCGTCCGCGCCCGTGATCAATATTCGCATCGCTCACCTTCCTCCCGGGGTTCTGAAGCTGGTCGAGGCTCCGAAGCGCAGGCAAGACCCACGCTCCCTCACGCGGCGTCCCGACGGTGTCATCGTACCTCGTCTGACTCACCGGGGAATCGCCTTTTCAGGCTGCCGATGAGTCGCCATCTCGTACTGTTCATGTGCTTGGAACACCAACGCTACACGCGGTCGCCCAGGTCCGGCGTCGAATAGAGGAGTTCGCCGCGCACTCGGATCTCTACGTCTAAGAGGTAGCGAGTCGCCTGTTCGAGGTCGGGCGTCACTCCGGGGCCTGTCGCCTCGGGGAGACGGATCAGGCCGTCCTGCCCGGGCCACAGGTGCTCCCGGGTCACATCCACGGCAAGGGACGCTGGTTCCACTGGGTACTCGCAGATGATGTGATCTTCCAGCCCAGCGTATGGCTGGAGGGAAGCGCTGAGCGCCAGGTGCGTGGTAAAGGTATGGTTGACGTACGTGACCCCACGGGCGCATGCATAGTCCGCGACGTGCTTTGCGGATCCGATCCCTCCAATACGTCCGGCGTCGATCTGGACATAGCTGATCCCTGCGTGGTCGATCATGTGCTTCGCCATGTAGGAATTGTGGCTCCCCTCGCCACCCGCCAGTTTCACGGCTCCGCTATGTGCAGCAAGTCGCCGATATGCGGCGTGCGCGCCGGAATAAAACGGCTCCTCCAGCCAGGTAGTCGCACAGGCTTGCAGCACGGTCAGCCGCGCGCCCGCAGCCTCCACGTCTTCCCGCCAGACCGTGCCCGCGTCAATGAGCAGGATCGCGTCCTCCCCCAGCCCTTCCCGCGCCGCAGCGACCTGGTCCGCATCCTGCTCGACGCTGCCATTGCCGAACGGTCCCCAGCCGAATTTCGCTGCCGCAAACCCCTGATCGCGAACGGAGCGGGCTTTCTGCAGCGTTTCCTGCGCGGTGGCGCCGAAGAGCTGGGAGGCATACGGCATCTTGGGGTATGCCCGGCGGTACCCAAGCAACTCGTAGACCGGTGCGTCGCGAGCCCGGCCGAGCAGGTCCCACATGGCGATCTCGATGCCGGACAGGGTATGGTCCGCCTGCAGCAGATCCAGGCTGTTCTCGCGCACCAGGTTGCTGATACGTGAGATGTCTGTCACGTCGTCCAGGCGCTGCCCGAGGACGGAGGCGCGTACCGGCTTGCACGCGCTGTGTGACATGGGACAGACGAGGCTGGCAATGGAGGTGAGCGGCGACGCTTCGCACTCTCCCCATCCCAGCCGATCGCCAGCCTCCAGTCGGACTAGCAGGAGATCCTGGCTCCCGTCGCCGATGTCCAGCACCTCGGGCAGGGACAGATAGAAGAAGTCGACCGCCTCGATCTTCACGTAAAGGTTGTCTCCCGGCTACTGCTTAAACGGTCCCGGAGGGAGCATCAGCGAAGACCACGCAGACCGGCGC
>JACDAU010000380.1 GCA_013695265.1 Chloroflexia bacterium | reverse complement strand
TCGCCGGTGAGATGGGGGTGGGCAGCCGGGCGGACGTGCGTATTTCCGAGGCCAAAGAACTGCTACGGGAGAAGGGCGACATCCTCGGCCTGACGTTCCGGCGCGCAGTCACTCCGGCGAGGCAGACGTAGCACAACCTCTCGCCGTGCGGGGCGCGGAACATCGACTAACGCTCTCGCCGAGACGAAGGGACGACACTACGCCCTTCGGCGCACCACCACCGCCACGCCCGCAGCCACGGCGATTGCTCCTGCGGCAGCGAAGGGCACGACCGGGAAGCTTCCCTCGTCGGTCTCTGTTGGCGTAGCCGCTGGCGGCGTGTCCTGCGGCTCCGTGGGTGCGGCGGTGGCCACAGTCGGCTCTGCCTCGGTTGCTTGCGTGGATTCCGCTGGAATGGCGGTGCTCTCGGCGCCGACCCCCGCGATCGTCCGCTCCTGGGTCGGGTCCGCCTCCGCGCCGACGCTTCCGGGATCGGCAGCCGTCGTGGCGGGACTCTCTGCTACCTGCGTCGCGTACGGCACGTCGGGCTCGCTTCCCGCGTCGGGGGTGGGCTGAGGCGCGTTTACGGGCTTCGTCGGCTTGGGCTTCGCCGGTTGGGGCGCCTGGCTCCCGTTCACGAGCTGGACTATCGAACCCCCGCCACCGACGGCCATCGCGCTGCCATCCTTCAGCACAGAGACCTCGTAAAACTTCTCTTCGAGCGGTAGACGGACGCGGCTCCAAGCCTTCCCATCCCAGTGCAGCGCCACTCCCGGCTCGTCGCCCACCGCCCAGCCATCGCGAGCACTCGCCATGGCAACGTCACTTAACCGGTTCTTCGCAGGACTCTCGACACTCTTCCAGGCCGACCCGTCCCAATGGATGATCGCGCCATTGGAGCCGACCGCCCACGCATCGTCATCAGCGACTGCGTCTACGCCGTACCACAGCTCATCAACCGGGCTCTCGTCCGATGCCCACTGCTTGCCGTCGTACGAGGCGATCATCGGGACCGTCTCCTTCTGTTCGGATTCCGTGTCCCAGCCCCCACCAACCACCCAGCCGGTATTGGCGTCGAGCATGTCCATAGACCGAATGGTCTTCATCACGTCCGGTGCAATAAACACGTCCCACTTCGCGCCGTTGTAGGTGAAGATCTCCCCACCGCCACCGGCCATCCACGCGTCGTCCTCGTTGATGGCGGACACCTCGCTCATGTACGGAACGCGAGGCACGGCACGGTCGACTTCTGTCCACTTGCCGTTCTTGCGATGGACGCCGGCCATGTAGTTCTGGCCCACGGCCCAGCCTTCGTCCTCGTTGAGCATGTCGATGCCGTGCAGCCAGTACGGAACCTTCGTCTCCTCCGTCCACCGGCGACCGTCCCAGCGCAGGATGCTACTTTCCCATGCGTACTTCTCATCGATGAATGTGGCGTCGCCGGCCACCGCCCAGCCGAGATCGGGGCGAACCATGTCCACGGAAAACAGTTGCTGCTTCGTCGGACTCGGCAGAGCGCGCCACACCTTGCCGTTCACCGAGGTCCGGTCTGGCTTGGGCGCGCCCGGTATATCCTTGAACGCCTCGGACGGGTGGTCGACGATCCACACCCGTGTGCTGCCGGGCCGCACGTAGTTCTTATACAGGTCGATGATGTCATCCGGCGGACCGGCTATGCAGCCGTGGGTGGTCTGGCCGCCTGTAGCACCGAAGCGCCAGAGGTCAAGCGTGCGGCCGGTGTACGTGTGGATACCGATACCACCGCGGTTCGGCACGTCCAGGCGCATGAAGTACGGCGTGAGGGTCACATCGCCCGTGTCGCTGAAGTCGTACCCACCCTGCACCGGGCTGTTCGACTTCTCGATGATGGTAAAAACACCGCTCGGCGTCTCCAGGCCCTTCTGCGTCCACAAAGCGCCGGTGGTGACCGGGAAGTTCTTGATCACGTCCACTTTTTCCGGGTTCTCCGGGTCGCCCTGCGCCAGATACAGACGCTGCTCGTCCTTCACGATGACGATGTATGATTGTTCCTGTGCGCTGACCTGCGCCAGAGGGGTAATTGTGCTCACCAAAAGCAACACTGCGACGAGACCGCGCCAGAAGACCCGCATGACACCCCCGGATGATAAAGTTAGATGGACTGTCCCTAGTTTAGCAAACGGCCTGACGAGTTGCGGCGGAGCGGAGTGCCTGATAGAGGCAGTACCCGGGCGCACATCGACCCATGCAGCAAAAGCGTCGAACGCTCACAGCTCCGCACTCCCGCCGGCATCCGCAAACGGCGCGGGCGGGTCCAGGTGTTCGGTCAGCCACGCGCCGATTGCTTGCAGCTCCGCGTAATCAACCTGGTGCGCCATCGGATACTCGCGGTACGTTAGATCGACCGCGACGCGCTCCAGATACGCACGCGCCTCGCGGCCAAAGGTCACAGGGATAACCACGTCCTGGGTGCCGTGGGCAACGAAGAACAGACGGCCCGCCAGCGCTTGCTCGTCGATTGGCAGTCCGGAGTGCAGGGGCAGATACCCACTGAGCATCACAGCGCCAGCGACGAGTGGCGGATTGGTGAGGGCCAGCGCGCCAGTCATCACCGCGCCCTGGCTGAAACCGAGCACGTACAGCCGGGAGGGATCAATGCCGTACCCCTCCACGGCTTCCGCGACGAACCGCCGCAGCGTTCCGAGCCCCTGCTCGAACGTGCGCGGATCCGGCACACCGACCTGGGAGAGCTCGTACCAGTGGAAGCCGCCATCGAGCGCGAACGGCGCACGCGGACTCAGCACCAAAAACCTCCCGTCGAGCACCCCCGCAAGCTCCAGTAAGTCCAGTTCATTGCTGCCACGACCATGGAGCATGAGCAGCGCCGGTGGCTGTGCGCGCGCCTCGTCACGCGGGCGCAGAACCCGATGGTACAGGCTCGCGTCTATCGATCGTTCGCCTTGCGTACTCACGCCGTCATCCTCCCTCGTTGCGTTCGATCCAGCGTTTTGCTACGTGTTACAGGGTTGCCTGCGGCTGGTGTCCTCAATCCCCGCTACTCGCATTTATCTGCGGAGCGCTCGCCGTTCGCATCTCGCATCCAGAGGGTCTCCGCGCTTACCATGCGTCTCTCGGGCCTCCCTGAAGATACTCCTCGATTCGTCGCCGGCTGCCGGGGGACGTATCAGATGGAAGCTCCCGCAGGGGGAACCACCCGACGGCCTTGATCTCCCGGCTCCCCCGACGGGCTTCTCCGTCGCACTCCCCGGCGATGAACACGGCGATGTGGTCGCTCTTGCCCTCTCCCCGACTGTGATACAGGCCGAACAGCCGAAGATCCCGGACCGTCACACCCGTCTCTTCCAACACCTCGCGCGTGGCGGCGTCCACGAACCCCTCCCCACGCTTGAGGCCACCGCCGGGCAGATACCACGACGGCTCGTAGCTGTGTTGCACGAGCAGCACCCGTTCCCCGGAGATGATCATGCAACGGCTGCCGAGCGTCTGCGGCTTCAGCACGAGCCAGTAAACCCTTCGCAGCCGATGCGCCCACCAAAGCACCATCGCACCCTCCCCGCTTCGGAGTTGAGCATAGCATACAAAAGTGGGGTGATCTGCGCCCATGCAGTAAACTAGATAGAGCAATTACCATCCATTTTGAAGAAAGCGAGAACCGTGATGACAACGCGCGAAGAACCCCTTTTTCGCGGCATCGAAGCATACACAGACCCGAACGGACGATACACCTTCTGGATTCCCTCGGATTGGCACCGGTTCCAGCCGGCGGGTGAGCAGGACGGTATCATCTTTTCCCCGTATCCCTCGACACCACCGATGACCTGGTTCTCGGTGCTCATCACCGAGCTACCCGGCACGGTCATCGCCGAGGACCTGGAGATCGTGCGCGAGGGCGTAGATGAGGGACTGTCCCAGCTAGCGAACTGCGTGGTCGAGTCAGCCTCCGAGGACGTGCTGAACAACATGCTGAAGTTCGAGCGCATATATACGTTCGAGGAGGACGGCGTCACCCGCAAGCGCAGAGTGTGGATCCTTTACGTGGATCGCTGGGTGATGGTGGTGGCGTGGCAGGGAGAGAACGAGGAGGAGTACGAGCACTGGTTGATGATGTCAAACTACAGCTTCAGCACGTTCGACATCTCCGAGGTGCTCTGGTTCGCGAGCGACCGGACGATCGCCGGCAACGCGACCCGGACCGAGCTCATCGACGCCACGACCGATCCAAAGAAAGCCAACACGCCCGACGCGGTGCAGTAGGGGCAAGCCTGTGTCGTAGGGTGCGTCCCTCCGTGGCCGCCCGGTGGCTGGGCAGGCACGGAGACCTGCACCCTACGCGACGGGCGTAAGCATTGATCCCGAATACAGGGTGGAGGCGAGGTTGCGTGGGCGTTCAGTTGAACGCCCCTTCTTGGCCCAGCGTCAGCGACTGCGTGAAGGTTCGATTCTTCTGCTCACCGCTGTAGAACGGAGGGGTGTCATACTGACCCCCACTGAACGATAGAGGATCTGTCATACCGAGCCTGCGAGGAATCCGTAATATGGGCTACGGATCCATCACTGCGTTCGGGATGACATGTAGCAGGGGTCAAGCGGATTGCGTATCAGCGGGGGCGTTCAATTTAACGCCCCTACGGGATACATCTGCGATTATTGAGGGGATACCCGCGTTCCGCTATTGCCGGAGCCGGAGGACGGTGGCTGGGTGCCCTCGACCTGAAGCCGGTTCGCGTCGGCTGCGGACGGCGCCGCAGTGACCGGAATCTCATTGAGGCGAGGCACACCCTTGAGATTGAGTTCCTCCGAGAAGTGACACGCGGCCCAGTGGTTCGCGATAACCTCACGGAGCGGTGGGCGCTCGGTGACGCAGATATCCTGCGCGTATGGGCAACGGGGGTGGAAGTAACAGCCCGAGGGAGGGTTCGCCGGGCTTGGCACATCTCCCGGCAGCCGCACGGGCCGGTCGCGGTTTCGCGGGTCCGGCTTGGGGATCGCGGCGAGCAGTGCCTCCGTGTACGGGTGCTGCGGGTTGTAATACAGATCCTCTGTATCGGCCATCTCCACCAGATACCCGACGTACATCACGGCCACGCGGTCAGAGATGTGCTCCACCACGCTCAGGTCGTGCGCCACGAACAGGTAGGTGAGATTAAACTGCTCCTGCAAGTCCTCCAACAGATTCAGCACCTGCGCCTGGACTGATACATCCAGTGCGGATACCGGCTCGTCGCAGATCATCAGTTCGGGGTTCAGTGCCAGCGCGCGCGCAATGCCGATACGCTGGCGCTGACCGCCGCTGAACGCGTGTGGGTAACGCGTCGCGTGCTCGGGCCGAAGGCCGACCACCGTGAGCAACTCCGCAACTCGGTCGCGCAGCGCTCTGCCCTTCAGGACGTTGTTTATGACCAGCGGCTCCGCAACGATGCGGCCTACCGTCATCCGTGGGTCAAGTGAGGAGAATGGATCCTGAAAGATGATCTGCATGTTGGGGCGGACGCGCTTGAGGTC
>JACDAU010000355.1 GCA_013695265.1 Chloroflexia bacterium | reverse complement strand
CAGCCACGGTGAGCGTTTCTACAAGGTGACCGAGGTGCGTATCGTGCTCCAGGACGGCGCGGCTGACCAGGCTCGGATGCGCAATGCGAGATACATGGCACCCACGCCTGATGAGCAACTCACCCTCATCAGTTGCTGGCCATACCGCCCATGGCCACCGTATCGGATCATCGTGATCGCGCTGCCGGTGTGATACCAACTCCAGATGAATGGTAACGCACCGGTCATTCCGAGCCCGCCAGGAATCCGTAGTCAGGGTTACGGATCCCTCACTCCATTCGGGATGACATGCAGCAGGGCTCAACCGGCTTGCGTATGACCATAAGGGCACGGAACCCACACCGATGACAGAGAGGATGTGCGGATGCCTCGCTCCCAGCGACCGAGCGGCGAGTAGGCAGCCGAAGTAGAGATCAGGCGGTGGCGGGCTGAAGGTGAACCGTTCTGCCCTCTCGCGCCGACTGGTAGATCGCCTCTGTCAGCTCCGCCACGCGCACACCCACTTCGGGCGGTGAGGGGTTGGGTGTCTCGCCTCGAATCGCAGCCAGCCAGGCGGGGTCCATACTGCGGACGCCCGGCAGGTCTAGTGGCTGTGTGATGCCCCCGTCCTTGTACTGCGTCACGCGGCCCGTGCGCCAGGGATGCTGTGGCTCCGTCTCGTAGCGCAGAATCCCCTTCGTGCCGCTGACCGTGACGTTCTCGATCCACGTCGCGGGGAGGTCGCCGATCACGGTGAGCTGGCCCTGCATGCCGCCCTCGAAACCGACGGTGGTGGTGCTGTTGATGTCGATGGGGAGGCCGAAAGTGTCCACGAGCGCGGAGACGGACACCGCGGGCCGTCCCGCGAGGCTCAGAAGCGACTCGGCGTGGTGGCTGCCGCTATCCATAAGCATCCCGCCGCCGGACAGCGCGGGATCCTGCCGCCAGCTCCCCTCGGTGCCCTTTCGCCAGCCCTGACCGTTGAGGATCGCCACTGTCTGGATCTCCCCCAGCTCGCCGGCCTCGATGGCCCGCCGCATAAACGTGTACGCCGGGTCCAGGCGGCGCTGATAGCTGACCGTGACGATCACGCCTGAGGCCTCGGCTTTCGCGGCGATGTCGCGGGCATCCGCCGTGGTGATAGCCAGCGGCTTCTCGCAGAGTACGTGTGCCCCGTGCTCAATCGCCTCCTTAACCTGAAGATAGTGCAGGCTGTGTGGGGTGATGATCTGCACCGCGTCCAGTTCCACAGTGGCATACATTTCCTCGGTGGTGGCAAAGTCGGGAACGTCCACGAGTTGCGGGTTCCTCTGACGCATCCGCTCAAGGCTGGCCGGGCTGGTGTCCACGAGCGCGACGATTCGCGTCCCTTCGAGCGAGAGAAGGGTCTGCGCGTGAAAGGAGGACGCGCCTCCGCACCCGATCATGGCTATCCGTACTGGTTGCATGCTGCTCCTTGCTGATCGTGCTCTGTTTGGACCGCTCGTTCTCGTGCGAGCCAGGGTCGAACCGTCGCCGGGACGGTTTCGGCGGTATCTGCAAGTTAGGTTCCACACGTCGGTTTGTCCTGCATATGTCGCGGCTGCTAGTATTGAGTGCGTTGAGCACACATGGCGTATCCCCCAGGTGGTAACTGCTACTCGTCCGACACAGCACACGCTACTTCGCACGTCTCGGCACTCGAAGTGTGTTCCATACTCGCGACGTGGGTCGGTCCTCTCCTGTGCGACGATTATCGGTCAGGTCGCTGCCAGGCAGTTCATCCCGTAGCACGGCATTCTGGCGCACTGCCGCAGGGGTGAGTAGGACATCAGGCGCAGAGAGCGGGCGGCAACCAGGGAGTACACGGCCGAGAGGATTGTGATCAGGGTGAGTACAGGGACGCCGGACATGCTGCAGATGAGTAGGCAAGACGAGCTCGCGGGGCGCTTGTCTGGTGATCGCGTGCCTGCGGAGGCATACGTGGCCGATCGCCCACTCTGGGCGGGAACGAGGTTCTCCGCGCTCGTGGGCTCGGGCGGCCTGGCAGCACGCGCGTGAGCACGGGAGCGCCGGGACGAGTGCGGCGGTACGGTGCACACAGGGTGCTGCCGCCCGCGCAGACCGCCATGGTGCCCGCAACAGGTCTGTGCTGGCTGCCTGATCTCGTCGCGGTGCTCGCGCTCTTCCTGGTCACAACGCTCGCCATGTGGGACCTGATTGTGGGCGGCACGATGATCGGTCAGGACGCCGCAGTGTATTTCTATCCTATATACGAGGCGCTCGGCGAGCGGTTGCGGGCTGGGGATGTACCGGGATGGAACCCAGCGCAGTTCGGCGGGGCGCCCTTCGCGGGAAACCCACAGTCGGGCTGGATGTACCTGCCCGCGATGCTGCTCTTCGCCTTGCTCCCCGTCGAATCAGCAGCAAACGCGTACATGTTCTTCCACCTGTTTGGCGCCGGGCTAGCGATGTATGCGCTGGCCCGCGTGCTGCGGCTGGGCGTGCCAGGCGCTCTTGTCGCGGCAATGGCGTATGCGTTCACGGGCTTCCTGTATGAGCGAACCGTGTGCTGCTTCGCCTACGGGGGGATCGCCGCGTGGCTGCCGTTGGTGCTGCTTTCGGCGGAGCTGGCCCTGCGGAGCCGCGACCGGCTGTGGATGGTGCTCTGGTGGGCGCTCGGCGGCGTGGCACTGAGCCAGGCACTCGCCGCGTGGTTAGGGCAGGGCGCCTATTACGCCTTGCTGGCGCTCGGTGGATACGTGGTGTATCGGACCCTGTTTCAGCCCCCGGCGCATATCCACGGCACGCGCGGCAAACTCATGGCACTGGTGATACATGGGTTCGCGCTGCTGGCCTTCGGGTTCGGGCTGGCGGCCGCGGGGGTGATCCCGCGGCTGGAGTACAACGCACTGTCCAGCCTTTCCGGAGGATACACGGGCACGCAGGC
>JACDAU010000344.1 GCA_013695265.1 Chloroflexia bacterium | reverse complement strand
AATCTCACGACTTGAGACTGCGGAATGTGGGAACCAGCCAAATCAACGTGGACTGGTATCCGCCCGCACTTTTGGTCCCGGCTGAACGATCTACGGATTTTGGATGACCCGGAGGTTGTGGACCGGAATGTCCAGTTGTTTGCCCGAATCTGTCCGGACCTGCATGGCCTCGGCAGCCACTCCTGATGGCAAGGATATCCGCCGCACCGCACCGTCAACGACCGTGGCCGCCGTTTGGGCATTAGGACCGCCCAGGATGAGGACGGTCGCCCCTGCTCCCAGGACGGCCTGCTGGAGCGGAACCGCATCGACCACTTCCGAGGTGGGAAGCTGTACAACAAGGCGCGGTGGTTCGGGCCAGTTCGAAGAAGTGATCGAGCCCTCTCGCCCTTCGCACGCAGCCAGAACCTGCCATGCTGCTTCGTCGATCTCGGTGGCGTCGAAGCCACCAAGGAGCATTATCAGAAGCGCTTGGCCAGGATCCTTCCGGACCGACCGCAGCGTCAACAGTGCCTCTGGCAGCACTTGGACACCGGCCTCGAATCCGAGGTAACGGCCAAGTTCCGCCGGAGCCACTCCACCGGCAATTACCGCGCGCACCTCCAACTCCTCACAGCGTGCCAGTGTTTCTGCCGTGACTGTCCCGCCCGTGACGAGAATCGAGTACGTGAAACGATTGTCGAGTTGTTCGAACGCGACTGTCTCGGATCGCGATCTGGTAGCCAGCCGCACGACCCCATACGCGTCCCCACCGGCGCCCCATACTCCGGCTACATAAGCTCCCCGTGTTTCGATCGTTACCGACTGACCCGGCACAACGTCCCGCACCGTGCCGCTGACGGTCGCTCGCAGCTCTACCTGGGACGAAGAGGGCAGCAGGGTGGCGAGTCCGGAGGTCTGATCGTACGCAACGAGCACGCCACTCTCCGGCGCGCGCACCTCCCGCACACTCTTAGCCGTCTTTGCGCGGGCGAGCACCGCCCCCCGTGCCACGCGCTCCCCCACCTTCACGGTCAGGGCCTGCGCGGCTGCCGCAGGCGTCTCCTGCAGGTCGGCGGCAATGTTGATGATTAGCGGTTCCGCAGGAGGTGAGTCCGTGCCGACAATCGTCCTCGGCTCCACGCGCTCGCCAGAGCCAACGCGTAACTGGCCGCGACCGTGCAGCCGGCGCTCCGTCAGCACTGCGCAGTTCAGTTGGTAGGGCAAGGTACTCACAGATTCTGCAACTCCGCGGCAGTGTATGCGCCGCTACTATCCAGGGCACGCGCGACCGACTCAGCGCGCCGCTCGGTCCGGATTGATGCCAAGCGAGTATCCAGGAGCAGTTCGGGCAAGGGGTTGCCATCGCTTATGTCCAGTGCGATGGTTTGCGGTTGCTTGCGGCGCGCCTCCGCCAACTTGACGCCGCGCAACGGCGTTAGCTGCACGCTCGTGTCCTTGTCCCACGCTCCGTGTATGCGCTGCAGTCTGCCCTCGAGGACCGTTGTCTCCATGGAGCCACCTTGCCAGGACGCGGCAACATCCACCGCGGGTGCTTCGCGTTTCCCACCGCGGGCGGCGAGGAGGATCGTCACCGTGCGCGGACGATCGCGATCCCACACAGTGCCGGCCAGTTCAGGATCAATCGCAGCGAGAGCACCAAGTGCGACGAAGGCGTTGGCTGAATCCACCGTTACCTCGACCTGCCGCCACGATGGCTGCGCCTGCGATAATGCGTCGGCGATTACGACCGAGGCGGCCCTCGACCCAATGCCACGCGCTAGAAAACCTGATCCGACAACCAGATCCGGCGGCGCAACCGGCGCAAGCTCTGTTATACCTAGCCGGATCGCCTCACGGGCGAACGCTTGCTCAACCAGTGCCTCCCGCAGGGTGAGCGGCTGGACCGCAGGGTGGAGACTCCGGCGGAGCGCGCACAAGCTCAACTCATCGGGCCGAGGCTCGAAGGGCAACCAGCGGCGCAAGTTGTTCTCTCCGACCCGCGCATAAAGCGCTGCGCATCCCCGCCCAAGCCCCATCCCACTGAGCACTTTGTATGTAAGGTCTTCACCAGCAGCGGCACATACCGTGATGCTAGACGCGCCGATGTCGAGTAGCAAGAGCCTGCCTGGGCCCGAGGCTGCGGCGTATCGGGCTGAGATCATTGCACAACCTGCAGCGCTTATGAACGATGCCATAGGGTGTGCCGGCAACTGCGCCGCACCGCTTGCACGCCAGAGCGAGTGACGCGAGTACTGAACATGCAGCTTTCGCTGCACCGCTCCCAGGCCATTTGGTGGACGGGCGAGTAGATCACACCGCACAACATCTGTATCCATGCGGCCGAGCATGACCGCGGCAGCGCTTTCAACTCCTTCAGGCACACAGTGCAGGACGGGAACCAACCGGGTGTCAGCGCCGACGCGCGCGAGCAACTGGGCAAGCGGCTGTTGCTGCGCGAGGGGAAGGGGTGCTTGGCCCTCGAGGAGCACCACAACATCGGGTCGATATCCAGTCGGCAACCTCCCGGCTGGGAGCAGGTCCGCGATCGATCCGGCGTGAATCTCTCGAATGTACGAGGCCTCCTGCAACTGGCTAGCGACTCGACGGACCGCCTTAGAATCGACACCAGCAAGCACCACGCTCATGGGCGGGGCGCAACTCCCCACCGGCAGGAGCGCGGCGCGCAAATCGTACAGGTCGCCTTCAGCGGAACCGAAGCCTGGAACGCCCGCCATCGCACGGATCGCCCGCTCCGCCTGCAGGGTGGCGGCTAAAAGGTCAGGGACGACGCCATCTATCGTCGGCGTCGGGACGCTACGTGTGGCGATCAGGCGCGGTGTGCCGCCAACCTTCCCAAACAGTGTGGCCTTTGTCCAACCGCTTCCGTAGTCGCACACTAACGTATAGGGAGCGATGCCCGGAGGGTTTCGACCGAGTACGGGAGTCGTCGTTTCCAAGCGGTCAGTTCCTCCCCTTCCGCCGGGCCTTGCGGGGCGGCAGCTCCGGGTGTGGATCCAGAACAAACGCGACAGCGGACCGGAAACGATTTCCCATCTCGGTGAGTTTCGGCTCAAGCTCATCCGATCCTGGGA
>JACDAU010000328.1 GCA_013695265.1 Chloroflexia bacterium | reverse complement strand
GGGCCTCCCTGCAGTCAGTCCCTTCCGGCTCCAGGAGCATCACCGCCCGGTCGAGCGGCTTGCCTGTAAGTGCTCGTGAGTTCCGAGCGGTCTATTATAACGTGTGCCATCGACTATCGGTCAAACCAGTAGCGGTTCTACAAGGAATGGGGGGTTGAGGTAAGAGACGGGAGGCCGCTACTGTGTCTGGTGCGAACTGGACAGCAGATAGGAGGGACTCCCGTGCGGATCATGATACCACTGGTGCTGGAGCTGCCGGAGGGCGGCGGGGAAGTCGAGGGGGTGGAACGGCTGGTTCTGGAAGCGGGTCGGCAGGCGCTGGTGGCAGCGATGCGGGCGTCCGAGGACGGCGTGACGGCGTGCCCACACTGCGGTTGTCAGGCGTTGCGCAGGGAGGGGACCGACGAGCGGGTGGCGCTGACGGTGTTCGGTCGTGTAACGCTGTGTCCCAGAAGAGTGCGCTGCGGCGGCTGTCGGCGACGCTTCCGCCCTGGGGAAGCGTGGTTCGCTGCGCTCGGCGGCGGCAACGTCACACCGGAGCTTGCGCGTGCGTGCGCCGCACATGGGCCCGAAGTGAGGTGTCGATCGCCAGTTCATCGTATCGTTGCAGGATCATCAGCAGCGTGGCGGCGGCGTACGGCCCGACACCCAGCAGCCTCAGCAGTTCGCGGCGCAAGTCCGGCGTGGGGAGCAGCGAAACCCGTAGCGCTTCGAGATCGAGGGTGCCGTCGGTGATGCTCCGCGCAAGCGACAGCACGTAGGCGCTGCGGTACCCCAGCCGCACGTTCGCGATCAGCGCCGCCTCGTTCGCCGCAACTATCTCCGGTGTCGGAAAGGTGCGCAGTGCAGGATCCTCGGGCAGGGGTGCGCCCAGCACGCTGACCAGCCGAGCGACCATCGCCGTAGTCAGCGCACAGGTGGTGTTCGTCGTGAGGATCGTCTTGTACATTCAACGTCCCACCCAAACATCCGACGGTAATATTGACAGGTATCCTGCCCTGAACTAGGAACTCCCACAATGGTTCGCGCTAACAAGGATCCAGGAAACAGTCGTGTTGCTCCATTGCTGACGTCCTGCGTGGTAAGCTGTACTCGTTAGGGCAAAGGAGTAGCTTGTGAGTCCAAGCGAACAGGACAGTGGTCTGAGCTTTAGTATTCCTCAACCGAATGTGAACCAGCAAATCGGCCTGACAATGGTTCCAGACTTCCCAGCGGGCGATCCAAGGGCCTCGATCCAGAAGCCCCCGGAGGGCGGGGTCGGCAGCTACAAAGTCGAGTTCATCCTCGGTATTCCAGGTAAGGCTACGTTCACAGACCGATTCAATGACTCCGAGTTCATGGCCTCAGGTGAGTCGCTTCTCTATGTGGAACCCGGGACGCACCTTAGGATCGACATCGAAAATAATCCTGACGTGGCACAGATCTGGGTACACGCTAACAGATGAAGGTGCCCTCGCGCTCGCCGAGATCACAGTCGAGGCAGAGAGTTTTCTGGATGCGGAACGCAAGTCGCATGATGCGCTGGCCTTCCTGCTCAGCTGGTGGAGCTTTGCATACACCGTGGCCATCGACATCAAGGGTTACAGGGTGACTGAGGAGCGCACGGAGAGTCGGAAGTGGGTTTTCAATGCACTAGGACGGGCCAAGGAGTTCAACCTCAATGCTGATCTAGTTTCCATCCCCAAGTTCAGGAAGGTTCTGTCCGCTTACCGCGAGGCACAGAATTCGAGCAACTCTTTCTACAAAGTCATCTGTTTCTTCAATACGTTGGAGGGACTGTACAAGATACGGGTGCAACGCTTGCAGTCAGACAGGGATGCTGGTCGACCAATTCACGATCCGGGCGAGCGAATGGAGAGGAATATCCAAGCGATACGCATCGGTGACGACGATCGTGAGCCATTTGAGCCTTACTTAGGCCTGAGGTTCACGAGAATACGGGATAGACTGCGGTCCACGCTTCGCAACGCGGTTGCACACCTCGATCCCGAGGGCGAAAGCCTTGTAGCCGACGAGTTCGAGGACTTGGCGGTCTGCAGTCGGGCACTGCCAGTGTTGAAGCATATGTGCGACGTAATACTTAATCATGAGATTCGTGCTGACCCTGAGTTGGCTCCGCACATCACCAACTAAGTCTGCCACCGTAGGCACAACATGAAGGTGATGACCTTGTGCTACTGCGGGTCGAACCAGTATGCGAGGTAGCGCCAGCGGCCCCAGTGCTCATACACGGCGCGCATGTCCTTCTCCGACACCGCTTCCCCATTGAAGTACTTGCGACTGACGTGGGAGCGCACTTCCGTGTCTATCCCCAGTTCGTCGTACCGACCGAGGATCATTAGTAGTGTGGCGGAAGCATAGGGACCGACACCAGGTAGGGCAAGCAACCTCTTGCGCAACTCGTGGGTTGGGAGGTCGCTGTCCTTGAGTGCTTCGAGATCGAGTTTGCCCTCCGCCACGTTGCGGGCGATCTTCAGCACTGAGGCGTTTCTATATCCCAGGCGTATCTGCTCCTTGAAGACCTCCTCCCCTGCCGCTGCAACTGCCTCGGGAGGAGGGAACGCACGCAGTGACGGGTCCTCAGGTGGGTGCGGGCCCAGGGTGGCGACGAGCCTCGCCGCCATAGCCTTCGTCTGTGCCCATGTGGTGTTGGTTGTGAGGATCGTCTTGACGGTGTCCTCCCAAAGGGTTGGGCAGCGCAGGAGTCGCCCACCCGACGGAAGGACCGCGGCAGAGAGGGCGGGCTCGCGGGCGCAGAGCGTCGTGAATGCGTCGAGATTTTCGTCGAGGCGCAACGACCACCGCAAGCGTCGCTCGACTTCGTGCTTATCATCGGGCGAAAGCGGGCGGCCGGCGCGCACGAGGATTCCGTCAGGCTGCGTGACTGCCAGGTGCGTCACCCCACCTGGCAGGTCTTCGATCCGGTGGAGCGTTCCGGTCGCGACGTCCCACCGATATGGTGCGAGCGCGTGCCAGCCATGGGCCGTGGCGACGCCCGATAGCAGGAACCCGGAAGACGTGGCGAAATTTAGGAGCGCGTCATTCACTGGATGCGTATCGTACCAGACGGCACATGTGTACGAGGGCGCCCGCCGTTCTTTTGGCACTTCTCACTATGCGGCGCCGCGCATTTGCTGTACACTTACGCAACGATTTCGGCTTCGATGGCTGGCGCCTTGGTGTGCCCCGGCTTTGACTTGACCACGTGCTTATGCTATATATCACGCGTACTTTCGCGCATCTGCCGCCAGGAGGATTCATGCCCCTACTCGAGGTCGAAGATCTGCAAACCCACTTCTTTACCCAGGACGGCGTGGTGAAGGCCGTCGATGGGGTCACGCTGCACATCAACGAGGGGGAGACCCTCGGCATAGTAGGCGAGAGTGGCAGTGGCAAGAGCGTCACCGCGCTTACGCTGATGCGGCTTATACCGACTCCACCGGGGAAGGTGGTGGGTGGTTCGATCGAGTTTGATAAGAAGGACCTGCTCAAGCTCAGTGACGACGAAATGCGGCGCATCCGTGGCAAGGATGTCGCCATGATCTTCCAGGATCCCATGACCTCGCTCAACCCGGTGCTCACGATCGGGAGGCAGATGACTGAGGCTATCGAGCTGCATCTCAAGCTCTCGGGTCAAAAGGCGCGCGACCGGGCGGTGGAGTACTTGCGTCTGGTGGGCATGCCGAACGCCAGGGACCGGCTCGGCCAGTATCCGCACCAGTTCTCCGGCGGCCAGCGGCAGCGTGTGATGATCGCGATGGCGCTGTCGTGCAACCCGAAGCTGCTGATTGCCGACGAGCCGACCACCGCCCTCGACGTCACGATCCAGGCGCAGATCCTGGAGCTCATCAAGAACCTCCAAAAGGAGCTCGGGATGGCCGTGATGATCATTACCCACGCGCTCGGCGTGGTCGCGGGTATGGCGGATCGCGTGAACGTGATGTACGCCGGCCACGTGTACGAGACTGCAGAGACAGGCGAGCTGTTCGACAACCCGCGCAACCCATATACGCTCGGCCTCCTCAAAAGCATCCCTCGGCTCGACGAGGAACGGCGCACCAAGCTGGACCCGATCCGTGGCGTGCCGCCCGACCTGATCAATCCCGGCCTCGGTTGTCCATTCGTGCCGCGCTGTGACTTTGCTGTTGACGTATGCGGACAGCAGTTTCCGCCGTTTCGCGAAGTGGTGGAGCAGCACAGCACACTCTGTTGGGTCGATGTGAAGCGGGAGGGCGTGTAGATGACCGTAGAGGGAAACACTCCGGCGCCGCAGCCAGGGGCCGACGGCGTAGTCAGTGGCGAGACGTTGCTTGATGTGCGCGATCTAGTCATGCACTTTCCGCTGACGAAGGGCATCATATTGCAGCGCAAGGTTGGGGCGGTGCAGGCGGTTGATGATATCAGCATCACGGTCCGTAAGGGTGAGACGATCGGTCTGGTGGGTGAGAGCGGCTGTGGCAAGAGCACGGCGGGACGCGCGATCTTGCAGCTCTACAAGCCGACATCCGGCCAGGTGCTGTATGAGGGACGCGACCTCACGAAGCTCGGCTCGACGGAGATGCGCCGAATGCGTCGGCACTTGCAGATGATCTTCCAGGACCCGTACGCTTCGCTGAACCCGCGTATGACAGTGGGCAATATTGTGGGCGAGCCGTTGCAGATTCACAAGATAACGACGAACAACAAGGAGCGGAACGAGCGGGTCCAGGACCTCCTGAAGGTGGTGGGCCTGAATCCGTACTTCGCGAACCGCTATCCGCACGAGTTTTCCGGCGGTCAGCGCCAACGGATCGGCATCGCCCGCGCCCTTGCCGCGCGCCCCAGCTTCGTGGTTGCCGACGAGCCGGTTTCCGCGCTGGATGTCTCGATCCAGGCGCAGGTCGTGAACTTGTTGGAGGAATTGCAGGACGAGTACAACCTGACGTACCTGTTCATCTCTCACGATCTGAGTGTCGTGCGGCACATCGCCGACCGGGTGGCGGTGATGTACCTCGGGAAGATCGTGGAGGTCGCGGATCGCAACGCGTTGTACGAGAACCCGTTGCATCCGTACACCAAAGCTCTGCTCTCCGCCGTGCCAATACCGGATCCCAAGATCGAGCGCAAGCGTGAGCGGATCATCTTGACCGGTGATGTTCCCAGCCCAATCAACCCGCCGTCCGGCTGCCGGTTTCACACACGCTGCCCGTACGTGATGGACGTGTGCAAGGAGAAGATCCCACCTCTGTTGAAGCAGACGGAGGGGCACGAAGTCGCCTGCTGGCTGTACTAGCGTTTGCGCACGATCGCTGTGTGCGGTGCAATGGTCTCGTTCGGAGCAATACGGCAGGTGTTTGCCTGACCGAGGCTTTCCCCGGCTGAACCCACTCGGAACCAATGTAATCGTCCAGCGATGCTGTGACGCACAATCCCACAAAGGAGCCTACAATGTCGTCCGTGAGAGTTGGAGTTCAGATCAAGCCGCAGCACGCGACGTACGCGAAGATGCGGGATGCGTGGATGCGGGCCGAGGAGATGGGCGCCGACACCATCTACAACTGGGATCATTTCTACCCCCTGTCCGGTGAGCCGGAGGGGCTGCACTACGAGTGTTGGACTGTGCTGGCGGCGATGGCGGAGGCAACTTCGCGCGTGCAGTTTGGCGCGCTCGTGACGTGTAACTCATATCGCAACCCGCACCTGCTCGCCGACATGGCCCGCACGGTCGACCATATCTCCGGCGGCCGGGTGATCCTGGGCCTCGGCAGCGGCTGGTGCGAAAAGGACTACGATGAGTACGGCTATGCGTTCAAGAACGCTGGCCAGCGTTTACGGGATCTGGACGCAAACATGCCGCTGATGATCGAGCGCTTCAAGCAGTTGAACCCGCCGCCGGTACAAATCCCGATACCGATCATGATCGGCGGCACGGGAGAGAAGGTTACTCTGCGGATCACGGCGCAGTATGCGCATATCTGGAATGGGTTCGGTGATCCCGAGGAGGCCGGACGACTGAGCCGGGTGCTCGACCAGCGCTGTTCCGAGGTGGGACGCGACCCATCTGAGATCGAGCGATCGATCATGGTCAACGGTGGGCAGTTGGAGATGCTCGACGCGTACGTTAACCAGGGCATCACGCACCTCATCACCGGGGCGGATGGGCCGGACTACGACCTCAGCGGGCTCGAGAAGTTGATCAAGTGGCGTGATAGCCGGGTGGCATAGGCCGGATTACAGAAGTGGGAGGTGTCGGCTAAGTCGGTTGTCTTCCTGAGCCGCCCGAAGCAGAATCCCTGTTTGTATATAACTGTAGGCAACATTCGGTAGCTTATGAGCATGCGGAACGGGCGACATCGCCGAGTAGATTCCTGCACCTCACTTGACGTTGGAATGGCCCCGGCTTGTACGCGTGATGACCTGAGCCGGTGTGCCCCGACCGCTATAATAGGGCAGGAGGCGCGAACCCTTGCCCAGTAGCTTCGACCCGAACAGCTTTTTGATACGACTGATCGTCGCGGTTATCGCGATCTCGATTCACGAGTTCGCGCACGCAATCACTGCGGACTCGCTGGGTGATGCGACGGCGCGCAATCAGGGCAGAATCACACTGAACCCGCTGGCACACTTCGATCCACTCGGCTTCTTCATGCTGTGTCTGCTTGCGGCTGGATTCTTCGGTTTCGCGTGGGGCCGACCGGTGCCGGTCAATCCGTACGCGCTGCGTGGCGGCAGACGCGGTATGGCGCTGGTCGCCATCGCCGGTCCACTCTCGAACCTGATGCAGGCGGCCATCGCGGTGGCCCTAATGCGCGCGGTCGGCAACAGTGCCGACTCGAACATGCTGGTCTTCGTCTCGGCGTATGTGCAGTTGAACCTGCTGCTCGCGGCGTTCAATATGATTCCGGTCCCGCCGCTCGATGGCTACAACGTCCTAATGGGGTTGGTCAGCAACTTCTGGGTGCAGCGTCTTGAGCCGCTCCGGCAACAGGGGCCGATTCTGTTGTTGCTCCTCGTCTTCGTGGGTGGGTCGATTATCTATCCGGTTACCGTCGAGCCGATGTATGATCTATTCGCCAGGATCGTCGGCGCGCCGGTCTAGCCGGTGAGTATGCTGTACCGGCTGTCGCAACTCCGCTGGTCCCTCGGCGCACGGTTGAGCGTGGCTGATCGGGCGTGGGTGGGTCGCACGCTGGGCCCGAGCGAGCGGCCGTTCTTCCATCGGATGCCCTGCCGCGACCAGGTACACAGTGTGCGGGTCGCCCGTGTGGTACGGGAGCACGGCGGTAGTGACCAGCTCGTGCAGGCGGCGCTGCTCCACGACTGCGGTAAGACGGTTCCGCCACACGGTGTGCCGGTGCTGTATCGTGGTGGGGTGGTGTTGCTGGGTGCCATAAGTCCGACCCTGCTCCATCGGATCGCGTGTCCGTGGGGGCCACTCTGGCCCGTGTACCTCAGCGTCAACCACCCGGCGCTCGCCGCCCGCCAACTGGAGGATGCCGGGGTTGAGCCTGCTGTCGTTGATTTGGTTCGCCGACACGAGGATGCCACAACCGACAACGACCTGCGTACGTTACAGGCGGCGGATGGGCGGCATTAGCGTGGTGGATAGTGGAATCCATCATCCACGCTGGGGATGGCGCGATTCACACCGTAGGGGCGTTCAATTGAACGCCCGCCCAAACCCAACGCCACGCCATTCAGTTGGGATGAGGCTCGGCGACCACGGCCACGGGGGGGACGGGTGAGCGTGCCGCCGCCGACCGAGACGCCGTCCACGCCACTCGCGCCGTATCGGGTGGAGCAGCCGGGCTTCGAGGGGCCGCTGGATCTGTTGCTGCGGCTGGTGGAGCGCAACAGCATGCCGATCACGGAGGTGTCGCTGGCCCAGGTGACCGACGGATACCTTCGCCGCGTGGAGCAGCTTCAGGCGCCGCCGGAGGAGATGTCCTATTTTCTCGTCGTCGCGTCGCGGTTGCTGCTTATCAAGAGCCGGTACCTGCTGCCGCGAGCCGAGACGGAGACGCCCGATCCGAGCGCGGAGGAGCTGGCCGAGCAGTTGCGGACGTATCAGCGATACCGGCTTGCGGCTGCTGTTCTACGCGAACGCGAAGGCCGGTCGTGCTATCTGCAGTTGCTGCCGCCACCTGTGCCGGAGCCGACCGCCACACTGATGTCGTTGCCACTTGCCGCGCTTGAGCGTGCTCTGCGGCGCTCCCTGTCGCGCCGGGTGGTTCTGCCGAAGGGGCCACCGGTTGTTGGCGTTCGGCTACGCCTCGCCGATGTGGCGGCGCGCGCGGAGCAGCTTCTGCGCCGTGAGGGACAGGTCACTTTGCAGCAACTCGCGGGGGCCGGGGCGAGCAGGCCGGAGACGGTCGTTGCCTTCCTTGCCGCGCTGGACCTCGTGCGCCGTCGCAAGGCACGAGCGGTGCAGGATGGTCTCTTCGCGCCGGTTTTCCT
>JACDAU010000324.1 GCA_013695265.1 Chloroflexia bacterium | reverse complement strand
CATCTCCACCCCGATCGATCCGCCGCCGACTACGGGAAGCGTCCGGGGTAGATCCGTCAGCGCAAACAGGTTCTGATAGGTGAGGTAGGGGACGACGCCCAGACCGGAGATGTCGGGCCGCACCGGATCGGCGCCGGTGGCGATCACGAAGCGGCGCGCCGTTAAGCGCACACCGTCGACGGAGAGCACGTGGGAGTTGAGGAAGCGTGCCTCGCCGTGCAGCACGTCGGCGCCGTGCGCCCGCAGCACGTCCGGGGTCTCGTGCGCGTACACGCGCTCGATGGCGGCGCGCACGCCCGCCATCACCGCCGGAAAGTCGACGTGGGAACCCGTGACCGGCACGCCGAACTCACGGGCGTGCCTGACCGTGTGCGCCACAGCCGCGGCATGCACGAGCGCCTTACTGGGCACGCAGCCCGTCCACGTGCAGTCCCCACCAACGCGGTCGCGCTCGACCAGGGCAACGCGCATGCCCAGGCGTAGTGCGAACGAGACAGCGGAGAGACCCGCAGACCCGGCGCCGATCACGACGAGGTCGTACCTCTGAGACATTTGTGTCACTCCTCACGCGGTAGCAGGAGACGCTGGCACCTGCAACGGACGCCTCGTACTCTATGAGCCCCACCACCCGCCGAGGACCGATGTCCGGCGGCAAGCCTCGCACTGTCCCTCAGGTGATGGGTGCTCACTGCTCCTCACGCCACCTCTTGCAGATCGCGCTCAACTGCGTCGTCCGCTCCCGCTCGGCGCAGTTTGACCAGAGTTTCTTTCTCTATTTGCCGTACGCGCTCGCGGGTAACGCCGAGCACGCGCCCTGCTTCCTCCAGCGTACACCGGTGTTCGCCGCCCAAGCCGTATCGCAAGGCTATGACTCGCTGCTCGCGCTCCGAGAGATCTCGAAGCGCGTCGAGCACGTTGCCGCGGCGCGACTCGCCCGAGACCTCAGCCGCATGCGTCCCCCATTGTGTATCCTCCACTACATCCGCGATCGAGAGATCACCACCCTCACCATGCGGCCGTTCCAGCGACACCGGCACCTGCGCCGCCTTAAGTGCCTCCTGCACCTTGTCCACGGCGATACCCAGCTCGCGGGCAATCTCCTCGCTCCTCGGTTCCCGGCCCAACTCCTGCGCGAGCTTGTTCGTAGCCTTCGCGGCGTGGTTTAGGCGCTCGACGACATGGCCGGGGAGGCGTACGGTGCGGGACTGGCTGTCGAGCGCGCGTGTGACAGCCTGCCGAATCCACCAGACGGCATACGTACTGAAACGGTACCCGCGCGCGGGATCAAATTTTTCCGTCGCACGCATCAAGCCCAAGTTGCCCTCCTCAACGAGGTCGGCTAATGGCAGACCACGGCCGCTATATCGGCGGGCAATGGAAACGACCAGTCGGAGGTTGCACTCCACCATTCTTCGCCGCGCCTCGTCACCGCGCTGCCTGCATTGAATCGCATCGGCGGCACTTTGTGGGTCGAGCGGTTGCTCCAGACGCTCTGCGGCAAGCTTGCCCGCAGCCATCACCGCCGCGAGCTCCGTTTCCTCGGCGGGTGTGAGCAACGGGAACCTGCCGATATCACGCAGGTAGTAGCCGAGGACGTCGTCGAGCGCGACTTCGCCCTCCGCGAAACTTGTGGTCTTCCTCGTCTCCATCACGGCTGCTGCTTTGGTCATAGCCATCCCCCGTACTAACCCGCGATGCTTGTGGCGGTGACGAACTGGTCAAGCCGCCCCTCGGTGGGGGAATCTTATCTGCAAAACAGGTCCTTCGATGCTCGAAATATAGACATGGACCCTGTTCCCACACCCGTTGCCAATCGCCAGCCTCGCTTAACTATAAGCTGGTGGTGGATGGGTGACTATGACTCAGAGTGGGGAAAAAGGGCTATAGAAGGGCTATCTTCGCGTTTTCCTAGTCGCCGTCGTGCGGCCGCACCCAGCCGCGGGCGACGCCGTATGCCGCAGCCTGCCGACGGCTCCGCAGGTGCAGCTTCGAAAGGATGTTTTTCAGGTGGTTCTTCACCGTGTGCTCGCTCAGAAAAAGCTGGGCGGCGATCTCCTTATTGGACAGCCGGTCAGCGACGAGTTCCAACACTTCCAGCTCGCGCTGGGTGAGATCGCCCTCCGGCTCGGGCAGCTCTTCCGGACGGCGGAACTCCTCCAAAATGCGCGCGGCCATCCGGCGGGAGATCGCCGCCTCGCCCCGCTTCACGCCTCGCAGCTGTTCCAGAAGCTCGGCGGAGCGGATGTTCTTCACAAGGTAGCCCTCGGCACCCGCCTTCACGGCCTCCATCAGCTTCTCGGTGTCGTCGTGCACGGTCAACATCACGACTGAAACGTGCGGTAGCTCGGCCTTAATCCTTCGGGTCGCAGCTACACCATCCGCGCCCGGCAAGTCGATATCCATTAGCACCAGGTCGGGCAGAAGCTCCCGGGCTTTGTCGAGCGCAGTATCCGCATCCTCCGCCTCACCAACCACCGTGAAGTCGTTCTCGTACCGAAAGAGATTGACCAGCCCCTCCCGAAAGAGGGCGTGATCATCAACGAGCAATAGTCGAAGCAAGATTATCGCGTCCCTCGATTGTGCTCTGCACGGAGAGCTCAACGGTTATTCTCGTCCCCGCGCCCGGACGGCTCTCCACGCGGAACGCCCCCCCTGCGGTCGCCGTTCGCTCTCGCATCGTCGACAAGCCGTACCGCTTTCCCCGCGGCCCCATCATGTCTCCCAGGTCGAATCCCTGTCCATAATCACCAACGACCATGACCAGTACACCCTGGTCGCGGCAGGTGAACGAGACCCACGCGCTATTCGTCGCCGCGTGCTTACGCACATTCGAGAGCGCCTCCTGCATGATTCGGAAAAGTTGAAACTCCGCGAGGGGCGACAGATGACTGGGAAGCCCGTCTGCGTGGAGATCGACGGTGATCCCGTGACGCTCCTCGAACTCGTCAATATAATCACGCACTGCTGGGAGCAGACCGCGCTCAGTGACCCGCGTTCGAAGGCCGCTAATCGACTCGCGCACGTCGGCATACAGGTCGTCAGTCACGTCGCGTAGGCGCTCCAGCTCGGCCACGGCATCGGCTCGCCGGCCAGCATTGACGAGGCCCGTCACGGTGTCGATGCGCACGAGCAGGTATGCGACGAGCTGTGCCAGGCCATCGTGAAGCTCCCGGCTGAGACGCTCACGCTCCTCCATCATAGCGGACAGAGCGGCGACCTCACGGCTCCGCGCAAGTGCGTGTGCTTCGAGGCGCTCTACGATTCCGAAGATGAACTCCGAGAACACCCACGTCAGGGCAACCGCAATGACAGCGGTGAGCAGATACGAGTATGGCCCCGGCAAGATGTCGCCAAAGAAGCCGTCGCGCAGAAGCTCGTAGAGTGTGATGGCGGCCGCCGGTAGAATGGTCGTCAACAACTTCAGTTGCGTGATCTGCCGATGTGCCGGTCCAGGGTGCCGCGCCAGTACCGAGCGTTGTCTCATCATCGGCATCCCTCCCGCTTCGCAGCTCCATGCTCTCTCACTCTCTAGGGTACCACGCAACGTACTCGGAGGCAGGCCGCATTCAAGCTTTGAACAAACGTATCGGCCAGCGTCGTGGTGGCGCAGGCATGCCTGCTGCGGATCTGGACGAACGATGGGCGCTGTACGGCAGTATAATGGGCGCACGGATGAACGCTGTCGCCGCTTCGAGTAGCAGCGCCGAAGCCGAGAGGCGCTTGGCACAACCAGTGCCTTTTGCTGACGAGTGTCAAGTATTGGCTTTTATATAGGAGGAGAAGGGGTGTGAAGCTCGTAACGTACAAGATGAACGATGGTGCGCCGCGCGTCGGGGCAGTAACCAAGGACATGATAACGCCGCTCGATTGCGCCGACATGCTCTCGCTCATCCAGGCCGGATCCCAGGAAGTTGTGCGCCTGGTGGCGAACGCGGACGAATCCGTGCCGCTGTCGGACGCCCAACTCTGCGCTCCGATCCTCAACCCCGGGAAGATCATCTGCATCGGACTAAACTATCGCGCCCACGCCGCAGAGTCCGGGGCTGAGGCGCCCCAGACACCCGTGGTGTTCGCCAAATTCGCGAACACGCTCGTGGGCCACGGAGATCCCATTCGTATTCCGCCCATCACGAAAAAAGCAGATTACGAGGTTGAGCTCGCTGTCGTGATTGGTCGGTCCGCGCGTGACGTGCCGGCGGATGAGGCACTCGCGTACGTCTTCGGCTACACCGTCTGCAATGATGTGTCCGCGCGCGACTTGCAGTTCTCCGAAGGCGGCCAATGGACCCACTCCAAGACTCTCGATACCTTCGCGCCGATGGGCCCGTCCATCGTCACCGCGGACGACATACCCGACCCGCAGGGGCTGCGCCTTTCCACGGTGCTCAATGGCGAGACGGTTCAGGACTCCAGTACCGCGGACATGATCTTCCCCGTCGCCGAACTCATCGCGTTCCTCAGCCGGGGTATGACGCTGGAATGTGGGGACATCATCAGCACGGGCACACCGCAGGGGGTAGGACAGTCACGAACACCACCAGTATTTCTGAAGGCGGGCGATGAGGTGAGTGTGGAGGTGGAGAATATCGGCACCCTCACGAACTTTGTGGAGCAGGAGTAGCACCCTGTGACCTTACGCGCTGAGGCAATCCCAGCATTGTTCTGGCCGGCAAGACGACGCGACGAGGGTTCAAACTGGTACACTGCGAGCCGAACAGCCCTCGACCTGAACGCGACTGTACCAACGCGGCGCGTTGTGCGAACTCGCAGCACACAAACAAAGGAGCATCGTTTCGGTGGCAACCCGCATTATCCTTGACACCGACATGGGTACCGATGTGGACGACTGCCTTGCGCTGGCGCTCGTTCTCTGTTCTCCGGAACTAGAGTTGCTGGGCGTGACGTGTGTATACGCCGATGTACTTCTTCGCGCCAGGATGGTGCTGAAGCTCCTCGGTCTAGCGGGAATCACCGATGTGCCCGTCACCCTCGGGGTCCGGCGGCCATTGCTGGATCTCGTGCCAATATACTGGTCGGGCCACGAGGGCGAGGGTGTCCTGGAGCCGGACGATGGTGCGCTCCAGCCTTCGTCGGAACATGCAGTGGACTACATTATTCGCACAGTTATGGAGTCTCCCGAGTCAATACATCTCATCGCGATTGGTCCGCTCACAAACATCGCGCTGGCGCTACTGCGCGAGCCGGAACTGGCACGGAACCTTGCAGGTCTCACGATCATGGGTGGGGTGGCGCGCGCCCGGAGCCCATTGGAACAACCGTATCGTGAGCACAATATCGCTTGCGACCCCGAGGCAGCGCACGTCGTCCTCACCTCTGGCGCGCCCATCACGCTGATCCCGCTGGACGTGACGACACAGGTGCGCATCAGGGCGGAGGGGGTGCAACGCATCCGTTCCAGCGGAACGCCGTTTCAGGAGGTTGTGGCCCGCCAGGTGGAGATATTCCCCGGCTATCGAGCCCGCGGATTCACTCACCTACATGATCCTCTCGCCATTGCGACGCTGATCCATCCGGAGCTAGTGACCTCGTACCCGATGCATGTCGATATTGAACTCGCCGGCCGACACGCCACGGGCGCAACGCTGATGCGCACTCCCTCCGAGGGCGCACCACTGAACGCACACGTCGCGCTCGATGTCGATGTCAAGCGCTTTGAGGAATTTTTGATCGAGCGGTTGAGCACGACTGCGCTCGGCTCATCGCCATAGGTGGGGCGCCATAATCACGGTGGCTGACGCCATCTTCGCCGCTGGTTTCGGACGCTCTTAGCTCCGACGGCGGGCGCCGCGATATTCGACGTGAGACCGTACAACGCACCTGTTGTACTCTGAATAACGGTCAGAATGGAGGAGCAACCGCGTGAGCCGCGCAACACCATTCCACGCCGCCACGGAGGCAGGTGCGATCGTGGGCATCTCGGCGCTGGACGTGGTAGACGGACGGAAGCTGGGCTCTCTGCGGGCGGACGAGTGGTTCCCGCTTGCTTCTGCGGAAAACCTCGTGATTGGGAGTGCCGTCGTTGACGCCGTGAGCCGGGGTGAGCTCCGGTGGAACGACCTGGTGCCCGGCGTGGAGCTTGATCCGGACTCCACCAGCCACGAACTGTACCCGCATATGTGGGGGCAGACTGAACTAGAGTTGCGTGAGATAGTAGAAATGGCCGTCGGCGCGCTCGACCACCACTGCGCGCTCGCCCTCGTCGCTCTGCTTGGTGGCTGGGAGTCGCTTCTGCGGCGGGTCGGCGAGATTCATGGCGAGATGCGCCTATCACCCAGACCGAATTATTCTGCTGCCCGCCTGGACACCATGGCTGCGCTCGCCCGATCCATCGCGCTTGGCCACAGCAGCGCGCCGCGGTTGTGGCGGCCTGTAATTTCGGGGATGGTGCGGCAGATATTTCAGTCGGATGAGATACCCGCCCACCATGTTTTGAACGTACAGGGAGGACTTGAAGCGTCGGCGATGGACATTGGAATCCTCGGCGATGTCGCGACCGCCAATCTTGTAGCTTACGCGGTCGCCACAAAGGAGGCGACAGACCCAGCTCGCCTTCTGGCGGTGTATGAGACGATGGAAGACGTGGTCCGCGACCTATACCGCGAGCACGTAGCCGAATCGCCTCCCGGCCGCATTGTGCTAACGCAAATCGACCGCTGAAGCACCTGCCGACCACACCTCACGGCGTTACATCTCGCGACCTGGTCAGCTTTCCGGAAGTCAGCGAGCTTGCGTGCGCAGGCGTCAGACCGACATGCTAATATACCTCGGCACCGAGTTCGCCACACCTTCGGGGGTCGAGACAACTCGACCGAACCCACTGCGCCGAGACGCGTTCTTGCGTTGCAGACACGCAGTGGCCCGCCCATCGGGAACTGAGGCCGTTTCGAGTGAGGAGCGATATATGCGCGCTGCGATCATTACCGCCCCAAACACCCTGGAGATCAGCTCCTGGAAGTCGCCGCGTCCGGCGCACGGCGAGGTGCTCGTCTCCGTACGTGCGACGGGGGTGTGTGCAGGAGACCTGTATATCTATCGCGGAACGAACCCGTACAACTCGTATCCGCTGATCGCTGGTCACGAGATCGCGGGTACCGTCGCCGAAACGGGCGCGGGGGTGAAAGATCTCGAGCCAGGCACCCCGGTAGTGGTCGAGCCGTTCATCGGATGCGGAACATGCTACCCGTGCCAGATCGGGAAGACCAACTGTTGCTCCAGGCTCGTCGTGCTCGGCGTCCACGCACCCGGTGGCTTCGCCCAGATGATCGCGGCTCCGGCGCGCAACATCCACAGGGTCCCGCCCGGCATCTCGCTCAGTCTGGCTTCCTTCTCGGAACCGGTAGCAATAGGCGTACAGGCGTGCCGCCGGGGCGCGGTGGTTGCAGGCGAGTACGTTCTGGTCATCGGAGCTGGACCAATCGGGCTTGCCGTGATGGACGTTGCGCGGGCACGGGGCGCGCGGGTAGCCGTCACGGATATCTTGCCATCCCGGCTCGAAGCCGCCGCCAGCCTCGGCGCGGCAACGATTCCGTCCGGAGAAGGTCTGCTCCCGGCGGTCCTGGAGCAGACAAACGGGGAGGGCGCGCCCGTCGTGATCGAGGCGGCCGGTAGTACCCGCGCAATGGAACAAACGGTGGACCTCGTCGCCGCGGGGGGGCGGATTGTGATTCTGGGCCTCGCGCAGCAGGGGGAGCGCGTCTCCTTCCCGGCGCTCGACTGGACCCGCAAGGAGATGACGGTCCACGGCAGCCGCGCCTCCGTCGACTGCTTTCCCGAATCCCTCCAACTCCTCGCTGGCGGCAAGATCACGTACCCACGGGTCGCGACCGAGTTCTCACTGTGGGAGGCTCCATCGGTCTTCTCATATCTGGCACAACAACCGGAGAGCGTTCATAAAGCCGTGCTGGTGCAGGACGGCAGTTAGCCGTCGAATCTTGTCGAAGGGGGCCACCCAAACCGCGCCGCCCCACAACCGGTGGTACCAGCCGCACCCGCTACCAGAAGGGCAGATCCGGATGCAGGAGGAAGAGTTGAGACTGTACACGTTCGAGGTGGTGGAGGATGAGGTGCTCCTCGGCGCGGAGTGGCGCGGTGGGCTCATCGACCTCAGCGCCGCGCACGCGATGCTTCTGGGCTCGCGGGGCAAGGTGGCTGCTCAACCGCTCTCGGGCTACATCTCCGATCTGCTCGATCTGGGACCACTGGGAATTCAAGCCGCCCAGGACGCTTTGCTTCACGTCACTCAACTGCCCGAGCGGGAGCGGGAGAATCTGTGGTACCCGTTTGACGCAGTCGAAATATGGCCGCCGATCCCAGACCCCGGAAAGATCCTGTGCTGCGGCATCAACTACGTGGAGCGCCTTGAGGAGGATCCGTCGGCTGCACGCCCGGCATGTCCGTACTTCTACGCGAAGCTGCCGAACACGATTATCGGTCCCGGCGAGCCAATTATCGTTCCACGACTCACCCAGCAACTTGACTACGGAGTTCACCTCGCGGCGGTCATCGGAGGTCAAATGAGGCAAGTGGCTGAAGCCGACGCACTCGCTGGCGTCGCGGGGTACACGATCCTGCACGATGTTTCGGCGCGCGATGTGCAGAACCCCGACAACCAGTACACGCTGGGCAGGAACTTCGACACCTTTGCTCCGATCGGGCCGTGCATTGTCACCGCCGACGAGATGCACGATCCCACCAATCTGCGACTTCGGACGATCCTCAATGGCACAGTCATGCAGGACACGTCAACCAGTGATTCGATATTTTCTCTTGCACGGCTGCTCGCCGATCTCTCACGGGTGATGACGCTCGATCCGGGCGACATCGTGACGACCGGCACACCCGCAGGCGCGGGCCAGTTTCGCCGTCCCCCGGTGTTCATGCGGCCAGGCGATTTGGTGACGCTCGAGATCGAGGGCATTGGAACGTTGGAAAACCGCGTCGTGGCCGAGCTATGAGGATCCGGAGGATCGACACAAACCACCGGCGGGACGACTCCGCTTTGAGGCGCGAATGCTGTTCCGAGCAAGTCCTGGGAACTCCGCGTATTCGACGTCGCTTTGTCGTGGGTAGGGGCACGCTGTGCCGTGCCCAACGGAGAAAAAATGCAACCGGATTGCGTCTTAGAACCGGGCTAATCCTGTCAGTCGGTTTCACAAGGCAGAGGTGTCGATGACCGAGGTCACACTGCGCCACGCTCAGGAGGCCGTCGACGAGTACGTCCGAACGGTGGTGGTACGCTACTTCACGGAACTTTCCAACCTCGCGCAACTCGTGGAGGAGATTAGAGAGGTAGCGCGCGTGATGAACCGCACGTACGGCGACCAGAGCGCCCGCAATTCCGCCGAGCAGCACGACCTGGCAGACGAACTCGCTGATGTGCTGGCGATTGCCAATCAGACCGGCACCGACCACACCGCGGCGTTCCTCGCGAACCTGGAAACAAAAACCATCCGGGATCGCAACCGCCACTACAACAATCCGAAGCTCACTGATCTCCCTCAGCGAGACTAACGCGATACGGATCCACGCTTCTCGTGTCGCCTGTCGAAGCACACGAGTGGAAGGCAAAACCACCTCAGTTACCTATGGGTGCGAGGCGTCCCGCCGTGGTCGTACGCATTGACCGCGAAAGTATGGGGTGGCGTGAGAGGTTGCACAGGCGTTCAGTTGAACGCCCCTACGTGGCCGCGGCGCGGAATCCGTACCACAGTGCCGGTTGTGTGCTCTATATTGGTACTCGCAGGAAAAGGAGTGGGAGATGCGCTTGTATCTCGTTCGCCACGCGTGGACGATGCCAACAGGGCCGGACCCACACCGGTGGCCCCTCTCGCCGGAGGGGGAGGCAGAGGCGCGACAACTCGCGCAGGCGAGATTCTGGCGGGATATCGACTCGCTTTACAGTAGCCCGGAGGAAAAGGCGGTCGAGACCGTGCGCAGCGCGGCGCAACAGTACGGCCTTGAGATCCGGCTGGACGAGCGGCTGAAGGAGGTCCGGCGTCCACCTGGTTGGGCGGACGATTATCCAGCGCTGGTTCGACGATACCTGGAGGAAGAGAAGGCTCCCGAAGGCTGGGAACCCGTCGGCGAGGCGACGGAGCGTATTACGGCGTGCATCCGGGACGTCGAGCGAAAGCACGAAGGGGAACGGGTCGCGGTGTGCGGCCACGGTCTCGCACTTACGCTGTTTCTTGGGACCCTCGATGGAGTGGTCGGTGGCCCATATACAACGTGGCAGTTGATGGGCTTCGGACAGGTGTCCGTGGTGGAGCGGGGTCGGCTCCTTCAGGAGTTTGGGGACCCGGAGCGCTTGGGGCTGGTTGTACGACGCGCGGAGCAGGGCGACTTTGCAGCGACGTCGACGCTGCTCGCGGAGCTTGGCAGACCCGAGGTGTCAGACGAACAGCAAGAGGCGGCACGACAGATATACGAGCGGCACGTGAACGCCGAGGATGTGGAGAGCCTGATCGTGACTCGCGACAGCACACCCGTCGGCTTCCTGTCTCTGCACATCCGTGA
>JACDAU010000314.1 GCA_013695265.1 Chloroflexia bacterium | reverse complement strand
GGCAGAGCACGCCGCCAGGTGGGCCGCTGAGATCACCACCGTGGGATTCGTTGCCGAGCCGTTCGGTGCTGCGGCACTACTGATTCGCGCGGTGCCCACTGAGGTACCGGCGGACCGTGCGGCGTCGCTGCTGGCGGAGCTTCAGGAGGGACTGGAGGGCCTCGACTCCGCAGAACAGCGGCACCGCGCGATACTGGCGACCACCGCGTGTCACAGTGCCATACGTGCCGGCCAGGTGCTGGATCAGTTGGAGATGCGTAGACTCATCCGGGATCTGGAGCAAACTCGGGTGCCGACTGCCTGCGCCCACGGCAGACCCACACTTCTCGAGATCTCCCGGCTCGATCTGGAACGCGAGTTCGGCCGCAGGGGTTCGCGCTAGACAACCTCGTCAGCCATCTTGATCCAGCCGCGCCGAAGCGCGTAAATGACTGCCTGTGTTCGATCGTTTACCATCAGCTTGCGCAGGATCGAGGTGATGTGATTTTTCACCGTCTGGTCGGAGATGAGCAGGTTGCGCGCGATCTCCTTGTTGCTCATCCCGCGCGCGATGCAGTCCAGGATCTCAATCTCACGACTCGTCAGCGGCGCGAAGAGGCCTTCTTCATCCTGGTCCAGGGCGGCCAGGTCGCGAAACTGCTTCAGAACTCGAGATGCTACGAAGGGCTTCGTGGCCACGTTTTCATTGATCAGGTACTCGCCCCGTCCTACGCGGCGCACCATGTCTACGAGCTTGTCCTGTCCGACGTCCTTTGTCGAGAAAGCCGCCGCGCCCACCTTGATGGCGTGAAATAACTGCTCGTCATCCTCGTGGACGGTGAGTACAATGACCGCGATATGTGGGTTACGGCGCCGCACGACGCGGGTGGCCTCTAAGCCATTTAGGCCCGGCAGGTTGATATCGCACAGGATGACATCTGGCGCGAGGGTGTCGGCCATTTGTATCGCCATCTGGCCATCCGAGGCCTCTCCGACGATCTGGATGTCTTGAATACCATCCAGCGCGTGCCGAACACCCTGTCGGAAGAGCGGGTGATCATCGACGAGAATAATGCGCAATCTCTTCACAGCCTCTGCCTCCTGCTGATTCTGTTTGCCGTGCTACGGTGCAGTCGTAAGGGGAACGCGCATCCTGACTTCCGTACCGTATCCTGGCTCGGAGAACAGGATGATACGTCCCTGGACGGACTCCGCCCTTTCGTACATGCCTTGCACCCCGAGGTGTCCCGGACGATACTTACCCTGCTCCATATCGAAACCCTTCCCGTTGTCCGAGATCGATACCGCGCAGTGATCTGATAGCACTTCCACCACGATTTCGAGCTTTGACGCCAAAGCGTGCTTTCTGCAGTTCTGCATGGCTTCCTGAATGACCCGGAAGACGACGAAGCGCTGCTCTGATGTGATCATGCTATCCAGGTCAGGACACGCAACTTCCACGGTCACGCCAAAGCGGTTCTGATAATTAGCGGCGTACCGTTCCAAAGTAACCCGTAATCCCTCGTACTCCAAACTGGATGGCCGCAGGTCGAATATGAAGCGTCGTACCTCCTCTAGGCCATCCGTCATGCCTGCCTTAAGCCGTTGCAATTCGGTTGGCACGGAAACCGGGCGTTTCTCCATCAGGCGCTCACAATATTCCAGCCCCATTATCGCATTTGCCAGCACCTGTGCCGGGCCGTCGTGCACCTCCCGCGCAAGCCTTGAGCGCTCAGCTTCTTGCCCCTGGAGCGTGCGCCCCGCGATGGCCGCTTCGAGCGGGTTGGAGCCGACAACGGTATCCGAACCACTGCCGAGCATATTGACGCTCGATACTGCCGTAATCAGTGAGTTGAGGTGTCCCAGGCTGCCAGTGAGGAGATGGACCGCGTCCCGTAACTCCTGTTCCTTGCCAGCGAGTTCCTCCAAGTGCGCCACCCACTTCCGAGAAGTGGATGGTTGCCCACTACTGGCACGGTAAGTCAGGTCGTCAACTAACACCCGCAAGTGGACGAGATCCGTCTCGCGCACCCCCAGCAGACCGGTCAACAGTTCTTGCTCGGCCCGCAGTTGCGCGAGTTGGCTGCGGACCAAAAGCTTAGCGGCGTCAACGGCCCGCTCGACCTCTGCATAATCGGTGTCCGTGGCCTGATTCATTACAACAATTCTAATACATTGTTCGCCTTAATCCAAACATTGCGGGCATCTTGACGCATGGAAACATCAATCTCCGAGTTCGGTGTCCAGCTCACCACTTGCCTTGAGGGCGTCCATGAGGCGGGCAGCGCGGTTATAACCGATCCTCAACTTACGCTGCAGGAGACTGGTCGAGAGGCGACCGTGGGTCTCCGCGAGCGCGAGTGCCTGTTTGAACAGCGGGTCCTCGTCGGGGTTCTCGGCCTTCCGGGTCTCCGCATCAAGCATGCGGCCGACCTCCTGGTCGTACGCTGCTGGCTGCATGGTCTTCCAGTGGTTGACAACGGCGTCAATCTCCTCATCCGCGACGAACGTGCCCTGCACCCGCGACGGCTTGATCGAGTCCGGCCCCACGAAGAGCATGTCGCCCCGGCCAAGCAGGCGCTCCGCTCCCGGCATGTCGAGGATGACGCGGCTGTCGATCTGCGAGCTTACTGCGAAGGCGATGCGCGAGGGGAAGTTCGCTTTGATAAGGCCGGTCACGACATCCACCGACGGGCGCTGGGTGGCAAGAATCAAGTGGATGCCGACGGCGCGAGCCATCTGAGCCAGGCGGCAGATCGACGCCTCAACCTCCTCGGGGGCTGCCATCATCAGGTCAGCTAGCTCGTCGATGATCACCACCATCCGGGCGAGTTTTGGTTTCCCCTCCGCTTCGAGCTTCCGGTTGTAGCCGTCGAGGTTGCGGATGCCGAGCTCCGAGAACTCCTTGTACCGCCGCTCCATCTCACCCACGGCGTACTTGAGGACGCCCACTACCTTGTCCATCTCTGTAACCACCGGCCAAACCAGATGCGGCACGCCGTCGAAGGTCTTGAGTTCCACCATCTTCGGGTCCACCATCAGGAAGCGCAGCTCGTCGGGGGTATGCTGAAAGAGCAGTCCCGCGATGATGGAATTCAGGCAAACGCTCTTACCCGCGCCAGTCGCTCCCGCGATGAGCAGATGCGGCATTCGGGCGAGGTCGCCAACGACCGCCCGACCTGTCACGTCGCGCCCAAGCGCCAACTTGAGCTTTCCCTTCGTATTATGAAATGCACCGCTGTCCATAACATCCCGAAGTAGCACTGAGGAGGCCTGCGCGTTGGGGATTTCGAGGCCGACGCGCGACTGTCCCGGCACCGGCGCCTCGATACGAATCGAAGGCGCCGCAAGGGCCAGTGCGAGGTCGTTCTGCAGTGACGTTATCCGCGCGACCTTCGTGCCCACGCCGGGCTCCAGCGCAAACTGTGTCACGGTGGGGCCGGGGTTGATCTCGCGTACATGCGCATCGACACCAAAACTCTTGAGGGTATCCTCGATGACCTTCGCCCGCTGGCGAGCATCCACCTCGCTTACCTCTACCTGTTTGGAAAGTTGGAGCATCGTGATCGGCGGTAGAGCCCAGTCCTCGGGCCGTTGTGGGGTCTGCGGCGGCTCGTCCACGTGGGTTTGGATCACCGGGAGCATAGGCTGTGTGACTTCTTGCTTCGCCGTCGGTAGCGGCACCGACGCCGGGCGTACCTTGGCGGGCTTCCTGAGCGTCGCGGGTGCCTGCCCAGTTACAACGGGGGGCTGGGGTGTCGTCTTTCTGCGCAGCCAGATCAAGGAGCCGACCAACCAGAATGCGGCTGCGGCGAGGGCCCGGGCGGCCCGCCGGGCTCCGCGGAGCAACGTGCGCGGCGGAATGCCGAGAAGGAGAAATCCCACTACGATTGCCCCAATCAGTATGGGCAAAGCCCCGAGCCCTATCGCGCCCGCCAACGCCACCCACAGCACCCTGCCAGCAACACCGCCCGCGCTGAATGCGGCTAGCAGCCCAGCGGTGGACCCGACGACGAGCACCGCCCCGAATCCCAGTCGCAGGACTCTGCCGCCGGTGGACCGGGTTGGCCGGAGCAGCAGAAGCAGCGCAATAACAAGCAGCACCAGAACCGCCGGAACTGCCGCCCCGCCAGCCACGGTTTTCAGCGTGTCGAGTGGGCCACTCGGGCCAAGTGTCGGGTCGATGCCCGTGAACGCGAGGTACAGGGAGCCGAGCAACAGGAGCATGCCCGTGATGCGACTCGCCCGGTGTGGGTGCGCCGTCGCCGGCCTCTGCACCACCGCAGTAGATCGCGATGCAGTTACCGACTTTTTTACCCTTCGTGCCAGCGGTGCAGGCCGCTCGGCTTTCGACCGCTTCGGTGGCGTCTGCTTCGTCGCCGGTCGTTTCGACTGGGTTCGCTCTCTGGTTGGCGTCTGTCGCCCCGTTCCTGTCACTCCGCACCTCCATCGACCGCCCGAGGAAGGCAGCCTGAGGGGCTAAACCTCCATCACTACCGGCAGTATCATCGGCCTCCGCCCGGTGCGTTGGTACACCAGTTGTCCGAGCGAGTTCTTGATCTTCCTGTGTGCCCAGCTCCATTCAGACGGAATATTGCCGTCGTGCTGGAACGTGCGTCGTACCAGCTCGCGTGCCTCTTCAGTTACCCGATACTCTTCACCCTCATACAGGAAGCCGCGCGAGATGAAATCCGGCCCGGCGACGAGATGTCCCGTCTGCCGGTCGATGCTGAGAACGACAAGCAACATGCCATCCTGCGATAACAACTGCCGGTCACGCAGCACCACGTGATCCACGTCGCCAACCGAGACTCCGTCCACGAACACGAGGTTGCTCGGCGTGCGTTCCACGATACTGCCGCGCTCCGGTCCAAACTGCATCACCGCGCCGTTCTCGGGAAGGACGACGTTCTCAGGCGGGATGCCCACGCTCACCGCCAACTTTTTGTACATAACCAGATGCCGTCGCTCGCCGTGAATGGGAACCGCGTACTTCGGCTTCATGATGTTGAGCATCAGCCGAAGCTCGTCAGAGCTGGCGTGGCCCGAGACGTGCACGCGATCAATCGCGCTATAAATCACCTCCGCGCCCTGCACAAAAAGGTTGTTGATGATCCTCGAAACGGCCGTCTCGTTGCCGGGAATCGGCGTAGCGGAGACGATGACCGTATCGCCTTCCTGTAGCTTAACACTTCGGTGGTCCTTGTTGGCAATGCGATTCAGCACGCTTGTTGGCTCGCCCTGGCTGCCGGTGACGATAAGTACCGCTTTCTCGGCGTCTCCCCGGCCCAGCTCCTGAAGGCTGACGAGCGTACCCGGCCGGGAACGCAAGTAGCCTAGCTCAGTCGCGATCGCGACGTTGCGTTCCAGCGACCGTCCGACAACCGCGACCTTGCGACCGTACTCCTCAGCGACATCGATCGACTGTTGAATGCGCGCGATGAGAGAGGCGAAGGTCGCGATGATGATCCTCCCCTCCGCCCGCCCGAAAATGCGCCGGAAGGTCTCCGTCACCACCTGTTCGCTTGGTGTGTGCCCCGGTGTTTCCACGTGCACGCAGTCTGATAGTAAGACCAAGACGCCCTTGCCGCCGATCTCCGCCATCTTCGCGAAGTTGGAGACCCGACCATCCACCGGTGTTTGGTCGAACTTGAAATCGCCGGTGTACACCACTGTGCCGGCGCCACACGTTATGGCCAGGCCGACCGCGTCCGGAATGCTGTGGCTTACGAGGAACGTTTCAACGGTAAAGCCGCCCACCTGGACGGTGTCGCCGTCTTCAAAGGTGTGCATCTTCGTCTTGTCGAGTAGCTTCGCCTCGCGCAGCTTGCCTTCAATCAGACCTCTCGTGAGCGGCGTTGCCCATATCGGAACGTTGATTTCTGGAAGTATATAGGCCAATCCCCCGATGTGGTCCTCGTGCCCGTGGGAAATGACATACCCGACGATCTTCTTCTTCGTCCGGCGGAGGTAGCTGATGTCGGGGATCAGCAGGTCGACACCCAGCATGTCATCTTCCGGGAACGCGAGGCCGCAGTCGGCAATGATTATCTCGTTGCCGTACTCAACGGCTATCATGTTCTTGCCGACCTCGCCCACGCCACCGAGTGGAATAATCTTGACGTTATCGTTTCTCACAATGTCTTCCTCGGAGCAGGCGTCTTTGCCTACTCAAATAGCCTTAACTGTTCGTGTGATGATTGCGCACCCTCGTTGTGCGTGGGCGCCTTGTGCTGTGATTGCGTGACAGCCTGCTCCGGTTCCGAGGCCGCCGGCAGTGCCTTCGATGCCGACTGACGCAGGATCTCCGGCAGGCGGGCGAAGTCCTCAAGCTCCGCCGTCTTGAGCGCCGGCTGGTGCAGCGCTGCAGCGGGATGGAACAGCGGGACTACCGTCAGGCCGTCGACGTTGCGGGGCTGCCCGTGGATGCGTGAGATGCGCTCCGCTGGGAAGTACGAGGCCATCGAGTGACGGCCCAGTGTCGCGACCACCGATGGTTCGATGAGCCGGATCTGCCGCGCGAGATAGCCGCTGCACGCCCGGATCTCCTCTGGCATCGGGTCGCGATTCTGGGGAGGGCGGCACTTCACGACGTTGGTGATGAAGACGTCCTCTCGTTTCAGTTCCGCCGTCGCGAGCAACTCTTCCAGGAACTTGCCCGCTGCGCCCACGAACGGCCTTCCGAGCTTGTCCTCATTGTATCCCGGCCCCTCACCGATCAGCATCAGTGGCGCGTCGGGATCCCCCTCACCCGGTACGGCGTGCGTGCGAGTTTTACTCAATGGACAAAGCTGGCAGGTGCGCACTTCCCGGGCAATCAGGGCCAGCGAATCCTTCCGGTGCGGGATGTTGCTGACGCTGCTGGGATCCGCCATCGGCACGTCTACACGCCAGCCAGTTCGCGACCCAGGGAGAGCATCGGTTGCACGTTTTCCTCGGCGTCGGTTTCCGTATACACGCGCATCACCGGCTCCGTGCCAGAGAAGCGAAGTAACAGCCACGTTCCGTCCTCCAGGACGTACTTATAGCCGTCATCGGTCTGAAAGCGCGCGAGCTTCTTGCCCAGCAACGAATCGGGCGGATTGGCCCGTAGCCGCTGCTCAATCTCGGAGCGCAGTCCCCCGTCGAACGTGAGATCGAGCCGGTTGTAGTAATACGTGCCCACTTTTTCCTGTAGATACTCGATCACCTTGCTCAACGGCCGCCCGAACTGCGCCGCGAGATCCAGCACATATAGCCCCGCTAGCGTGCCGTCCCGTTCGGGGATGTGCCCCTTGAAGCCGAACCCCCCGCTTTCCTCTCCACCGAGAATAGCATCCGTCTCCGTCATTTTCGGCCCGACGTACTTAAAGCCGACCGCTGTCTCGTGTACGGGCACGCCATACAGTTCACCCAGCTTGTCCACCATATAGCTCTGCGAGAGCGTCTTGACGAGCGGGCCTCGGATGCCACGCACCTCAAGCAGATACAGCGCGAGCAGGGCATAGACCTGCAACTGATTAACGAACCGCCCATTCTCGTCAACGATGCCCACTCGGTCGGCGTCGCCGTCCGTGGCGATACCAAGCAACGCACCCGACTTTGGCACGGCTGCGCGCAGACTCGCCAAGTTTGGCGTAATCGGCTCCGGCGCATGGATGCCGGGGAACAGGGGGTTGCGCTCCTGGTTGATTCCGACGACCTGCAGCGCGCCGCCTGCAAGCAGCGCCGACAGGTGTCCGGCCCCTGCACCGAACATTGCATCATACACCACCGTGCCATGCCGTGACGTGAGCGACGGCAGGTCGACCATGCTCGCCAGCTTCTGGCGATACGCCGGTCCGACGTCCAGAGTCTCGATCAGGCCCTGCTGAACGGCGTTGTCGAACGGCATTGTATGGACGCCAGCGTCCGGTATGGCGGCAAGTTCCGCCTCGATCGCGGTGATGACCTCCGGTGAAGCGGACCCGCCGTAGTCGGGCTTGTACTTGAAGCCATTCCAATTACCGGGATTGTGGCTTGCCGTAATGACGATCCCCCCTACCAGTTTCTGCTCAATCACCGCGAGGGAAACCGCAGGCGTGGGCGCGGTATCACTTGTCAGGACAACCTTCACGCCATTCGCTGCCAACACACTGGCACACGCCTGGGCGAATGCTTCGCTGCCAAAGCGAGTGTCAAATCCGACAATCAGAGGTCCGCCGCCGGTTCCGTTCTTCTGGAGGTACAGCGCCACCGCCTGGGAGACGCGACGAACGTTGTCGAAGGTGTAATCCTCCGCGATAACCGCCCGCCATCCATCCGTTCCGAACCTGATACTGCTACCAGTCATATGTAGTACTCCTCGGAAGGCGTCCTATGTTCCGGAGCGCCAGTCACCAGCATACGCGTTCTGCGCGGTGGTGAGCTCGTCGATGCGCACTCCGAGGCTCGCGAGCTTGAGTTTCGCGACCTGCTGGTCGATATCCTTGGGCACGTCGTACACCTGCCCCTGAAGATCCTGTCGGTTCGCCAGTACCCACTCGACACAGAGTGCCTGGTTCGCGAAGCTCATGTCCATCACACTCGCCGGGTGGCCCTCGGCTGCGCCGAGGTTAACCAGGCGTCCGTCGGCGATCAAGAAGAGCGTGCGGCCGTCCTCCATTTCGTACTCATCTACGAAGGTCCGCAGGGTGCGCTTCGACTTGCTCAGGCGTTCCAGCATGGGGATGTCGATCTCGTCGTTGAAGTGCCCGCTGTTCGCGAGCATCGCACCGTCCTTGAGCTTCGACAGTGCTTCCTCACCAAGTGCATGCAGGCCACCGGTGACGGTTACGACGATGTCCGCCTCGGGTGCGGCCTGAGCCATCGGCATCACTCGGAAACCATCCATCACCGCCTCCAGCGCGCGCGTCGGCTCGACCTCGGTGACGACAACCTGGCATCCCATGCCCCGCGCCCGTAGGGCGATGCCCTTGCCGCACCAGCCGTAGCCAGCGACCACGAACACGCGGCCAGCGAGCAGACGGTTCGTCGCCCGCAGGATGCCATCGAGCGTGCTCTGGCCCGTGCCGTATCGGTTGTCAAACATGTGCTTGGTATACGCCTCGTTCACGGCAACGATCGGGTACTTGAGCTCGCCCTCAGCGGCCATGACGCGCAGGCGATTCACGCCCGTGGTTGTCTCCTCCGTGCCACCGAGCACGCTTTCCAGCAGCTCCGGGCTTTTGAGGTGCAGCATTGAAACCAAGTCCGCGCCATCGTCCATCGTGATGTGCGGCCGGGTGGCGAGCACGGATTCGATATGGCTGTAGTAGCGTGCGTCGTCCTCCCCCTTGACAGCGTACGTCGCAACACCGCGCTCGACGAGTGCTGCCGCCACGTCGTCCTGCGTGGAGAGCGGGTTGCTAGCCGCACAGGCGACCTCCGCGCCGCCCGCCTGCAATGCGAGCAACAGGTTTGCGGTCTCAGTTGTGACGTGCAGGCATCCGGCGATGCGGATGCCTTGCAGCGGTTGCTCCCTCGCAAGCCGTTCGGTGATCTGGCGGAGGACGGGCATGTCGCGCTCCGCCCAGGCAATTCGATCATGCCCTGCGGCTGCCTGCGTCAGGTCCTTTACGTCGTATCGGTTTTCGGTGGTCGTCAACTCACACTCCTAGTTCGGGTATACGGGTGATCCGCAACACTAATACGTTATCACGGCCTCGATCCGGTGATCAGGCAGTTTGTCGCGGCCACGCAGGAACTCAAGCTCGACCAAAAACGCTAGCGCGATAACATTGCCGTCCAACTGTTCGACCAGCTCGATCGTGGCCCCGACAGTTCCCCCGGTAGCCAGTAAGTCATCGACCACGAGCACCCGGTCACCTGCCGTGATGGCGTCAATGTGCATCTCCACATCGTTGGTGCCGTACTCCAGCGTGTACTGCGCGTGCACCGTCTCACCCGGCAGCTTGCCGAGCTTTCGTGCCGGTACGAAGCCGGCTCCGAGCAGGTAGGCGAGCGGCGCACCGAGGATGAATCCACGGCTCTCTGCCGCTACGACCTTATCTATCTGGTCCGCCTGGAATCGCCGTGCAAGGTCATCAATCGCGAGCTTGAAGGCTTCTGGCTCCTTCAGCAGCGTCGTAATATCCTTGAAAACGACACCCGGTTTCGGAAAGTCGGGAATATCCCGGATCTTTTCGGCCAGGCCCACGGTGGTTGTTCCCTGTATTCGTTTGGTTACCATCAACGCGGCATTATACCGCACACCGATACCTTGCGCGTAGCTCGGCGTTCGCACAAAGGGGCTCGTTATCTTCGCGGCTGCAAAAGATGACAGGTGGCGATGCTGTTGCGCTGTCTATTGATGTTCTTTATAATACGGCGTTGAAGGTTCCCTCTTTTTCCTATACACCGCACTGGAGGAATCACACTTTGCCAGAGGACAGGGGCAGGATACTTGTCGCAGATGATGACGCTTCCATACGATCACTGCTGCGCGACTTCCTGGAAGACGAAGGGTTCGAGGTATGCGTCGCTCTGAACGGTGAGCAGGTCCTCGAAGGTATCCGCGATAACGGCCCCGACCTGGTATTGATGGACGTGCGGATGCCCAAGCTGGATGGTATCGGGGTGCTGAACGATCTTAAGCGGGCGGGCAACGCCGTTCCGGTAATCGTGATGACTGCGTACGGCAGCTCCAACATCACGATCAAGGCGATCCAACTTGGGGCATATGACTATATCGCGAAGCCGTTCGATCTGGACGATGTCAGTGGTATGATCGATCGCTTCTTCGAGCGGGAGATGCGCTCCGGCGAGCTGGAAAACGTGCGCGGCCGGGCCGAGCCGCCGGATCCCACGGATCGCATCATCGGTAATGGCCCGGCGATGCAGGCCGTGTACAAGAACATCGGGCGGGTGGCAGGTTCCGATGCCACGGTGCTTATTACCGGCGAGACCGGCACTGGCAAGGAACTCGTCGCGCACACTTTGCACACAAACTCTACCTTCAGCCGCGGACCGCTCGTGAAGGTAAACTGCGCCGCGCTACCGGAGACGCTCCTCGAAAGCGAGTTGTTCGGACACGAGAAGGGTTCGTTCACCGGTGCCCTCAACCAGCGCAAAGGCCGTTTCGAGTTGGCGGACAAGGGTACCATCTTTCTGGACGAGATCGGCGAGATGACGCTCGGCACGCAGAAGAAGCTGCTGCGCGTCCTGCAAGAGCGGGAGTTCGAGCGGGTTGGTGGAGTGTCGACCGTGAAGGTGGACACCCGCGTCGTCGCGGCAACAAACAAGGTGCTGGAGGAAGAAGTCAATGAGGGGTTGTTCCGCGAGGATCTCTTTTACCGGCTGAGCGTCATCCACATCAACCTCCCTCCGCTGCGAGAGCGCAAGGAAGACATCCCGGAGCTGAGTGACTACTTCCTCGGCAAACACCGCTATCGCAACGATGGACCGCCGGCGAGCATCTCTCAGGACGCGGTACAGTTACTCATGGAGCACGACTGGCCGGGGAACGTGCGTGAGCTGGAGAACACGGTTGAGCGTGCGGTGATCCTCGCGCAGGGTGGGGTAGTTACGACGCACCATCTCGTCTTCAGCCAGGTGCGGTCTGGGCGCACGTTGGACCTCGCGGATGTGCTGGAGAACACTAGTTCGCTGGACGATGCGATGCGTGAGATCGAGGGCCGGCTGCTAGTGGAGGCCGTCGCGAAGGCTGGCGGCGACCGTGACGAAGCGGCCGCAGGGCTCGCGCTCTCTCCATCGGATCTGGAAGCCCGCCTCGAAGCCGCGCAACGGAGCGTTGTACCCGGACGGCTCACCTGATTCGATCCGAACGCCGGTGGCATTGAATGGGCCGTGCGTCATTGCCGCTGAACCGGCTGGAAATGCACTCGCGTAGACCGCCGAAGCCGATCATGGTCGTACCCTTGCTGGAAGCACAATTGACGGCGTGCCCTCGTTCCTGGCACCGAGCCGCGTCGTCACTACCAAGTCCATAACTTGTTCCAGGAGGATATTGTATGAGTTACCCAGTTACCCTTATCCCCGGCGATGGGATTGGGCCAGAGCTTTCGGAGGCAACGCGCCGCGTCCTCGATGCAACCGGGGTTGCACTCGAGTGGGATGTTCAGCAGGCTGGCGCGGACCAAATAGAGGCAACTGGTACGCCCCTGCCCGATGCGGTGCTCGAAAGCATCCGGCGCAATAAGGTCGCGATCAAGGGTCCGATTACCACACCCGTCGGCGGTGGGTTTCGGAGCGTCAACGTCGGCCTGCGCAAGGCGCTGAACCTGTATGCCTGCCTGCGCCCTTGCAAAACGTATCAGGGCGTACAGTCGCGATATGAACACGTAGACGTGGTCGTTGTCCGGGAGAATACCGAGGACTTGTATAGCGGGATCGAGTTCGACGACGGTTCGGCAGGCGCGCGCGAGATGATCCGCGTCATCGAACAACTCGAAGGGAGCCGCATACCTGAAACCAGCGCGCTCGCGATCAAGTTCATCTCGCCGGAAGCGTCGGAGCGCATCGTCCGCTTCGCCTTTGAGTACGCGCGTGAAAACGGGCGCAAGAAGGTCTCGGCGGTGCACAAGGCGAACATCATGAAGTACGCCGATGGCCTGTTCCTTGAGGTGGCGCGGAGCGTCGCGGCGGAATACCCGGAGATTGAGTTCAACGACGTGATCGTCGATAACATGATGATGCAGTTGGTGCAGAAGCCGGAGTTGTACGACGTGCTCGTCTGCCCCAACCTGTACGGTGATATCGTCTCAGATCTATGCGCCGGCCTTGTCGGTGGGCTGGGCATCGCCCCCGGCGCGAACTACGGCGTGGACACCGCCCTGTTCGAGCCAATCCATGGTAGCGCACCGAAGTATACCGGCCAGAATAAAGCGAACCCAATGGCGATGATGTTCTCCGGTGTGCTGATGCTGCGACATCTGGGCGAGAGTGACGCGGCGGATCGGCTCGACCGTGCGCTCTCGGAGACCATCGCCGAGGGTAGGAACGTCACGTACGACCTGTTGCCTGTGTCGGAGCGTGGACGCGCCCTGGGCACCAGCGAGGTCGCCGACGCGCTGATCGAGAAGCTGCGCAGTTGAGAACGTTGTCCCGGCGCGGGTCGCACTCTATAATGGATGAGGGCGACCGATCCCTGATCGAAGGTGCGTGTGCCACGGTCATGCAAGCCGTCACAAGGAAGAGTGTGATCTGATGTACAGGGGCCGGGAAGGCATGTGGGCGTGGATCTTCCACCGCGTGAGCGGCATTGGCGTCTTGCTTTTCCTGTTTATTCACATCGTGGACACCGCGCTCATCGGCTGGGGGCCTGGCGTCTACAACGCGGTCACCCGCATCTATCACGAGTGGACGATCTTCCGGTTTCTGCAGTTTACGCTCATTGCCGCGGTGTTGTACCACTCATTCAATGGCGTGCGGATAATCATGATCGATTTCTGGCCGCAGGGCTACAAATATCAACGCCAGCTCTTCTACGGAGCCCTGACCCTCACGATGCTCGCGCTGATCCCAACTGGCTACTTTCTGCTCGGCCCAGTGTTCGGCATAGAAACGCGGCAGGGATGAGATCATGAGCCTCGCCGAGCGGGCCGTCGCGCGCAGGGGTACCAACTTCGAACTCTGGTCGTGGTATTATTTCCGGATCTCGGGCGTCCTGCTGCTCTTTCTCACGCTCGGGCACGTGTATATCGTGCACATCCTGACGCCGATTGAGCAGGTCAACTACGCGTTCGTCGCTGCCCGGTATGCCAAACCCTTCTGGCGCACCTACGACCTGCTACTCTTGCTTCTCGCAATGAGCCACGGCGTAAACGGCATGCGCCTTATCTTGCACGACTACGTCCGCTCCCGCCCGTGGCGCGTCTTCGCGTACTCCGTCCTCTACTCTGCGGCGCTCATCTTCACCGTGCTCGGCGCGCTGGTTATCGTGACCTTCCAGCCGGTGCCAGAGTAGCTGGCGAGAACGGGAGGACCCTGATGTATCACAGGTTTGACGCAATTGTAGTGGGCGCCGGGGGCGCGGGACTTATGGCGGCGATGCAGCTTGCTCGCACGCCGGGCATCCGCACCGCAGTGATCAGCAAGCTGTACCCAACGCGGTCGCACACCGGCGCTGCACAGGGCGGTATCGGGGCTGCGCTCGGCAACCTGGAAGAAGATCATCCCGAGTGGCACACGTTCGACACGGTGAAGGGCGGCGACTACCTCGTCGACCAGGACGCCGCGGACATCATGTGTCACGAGGCGGTCGAGAGCGTGTACGAGCTGGAGCATTACGGGCTGCCATTTAGCCGGACGCCTGAGGGGAAGATCGATCAGCGGCGTTTCGGCGGCCACACGCGCAACTTTGGCGAGGGACCGGTGCGCCGTTCATGTTTCGCTGCGGACCGCACCGGTCACATGATTCTCCAGACTCTGTATCAGCAGTGCATCAAGCGCGAGGTGGACTTTTATTCCGAGTTCCAATTACTTGATCTCATCATCACCGACGGCGTGTGCTGCGGTCTGGTCGTGCTCAGTATCAAGGACGGCGAGATCCACGTCTTCCATGCAAAGGCGATCCTGTTCGCCACCGGCGGCTACGGGCGGGCCTGGAAAATCACGAGCAACGCGCTCTCGAATACCGGCGACGGCGTCGCAATCGCCTTCCGGCGTGGCATTCCACTGGAGGACATGGAGCTGTATCAGTTCCACCCCACCGGGGTGTACAAGCTGGGCATACTTCTCACGGAGGGCGCACGGGGCGAGGGCGGTATCCTCCGCAACAACGACGGCGAACGCTTCACCGAGCGGTATGCACCGACGCTGCTGGACCTCGCACCGCGCGACATGGTCTCGCGCTTCATCTACCAGGAGGTGAAAGAGGGTCGGGGTATCAATGGCGCCGACTATGTACACCTCGACCTCACGCACCTCGGTGCGGACGTTGTGGAGAACAAGCTCCCCGATCTCGCCGACTTCGTGCGAGTGTACCTGGGCGTTGATCCCGTCCGCGAGCTCATTCCGATCCAGCCCACAGCGCATTACGCGATGGGTGGGATCCCGACCGATGTCGACGGGAGAGTCCTGGTGGACGAGGTGAACACCGTCCTCCCCGGCTTCTATGCCGCGGGGGAGTGCGCGTGTGTATCGGTCCACGGCGCCAACCGGCTCGGCACTAACTCCCTAGTGGATATCGTGGTGTTCGGACGGCGCGCGGGCAAGCACATGGCTTCGTACGTGCAGCAGGCAGGATTTACTGAGCTACCCGCGGGGTCTGATGACGAATCGCGCAGGCAGGTGAATGCGCTTCTTTCGCGGGAAAGCGGAGAATCCGCTGCGGAGATTCGGGAGGGCCTGCAAGACGAGATGATGGACAAAGTCTCCGTCGTGCGTTCGGAGCAAACGTTGCAGCACGCGCAGAAGACGGTGCGTGATCTTCGGGATCGATTCACACGAGTAGCCATTCAGGACCGGCAGACTTGGTACAATTCGGAGTTGCTGGAAACGTTGGAGGTCGGCTATTTGCTGGATCTCTCGGAAAGCATAATCGCCGGCGCGCTCGCCCGTAAGGAGAGCCGGGGTGCGCACTACCGGGAGGACTATCCCGAACGCGATGACACAAACTTCCTGCGGCACTCGCTTGTATTCAATACGCCGGACGGCCTGCGGATCGCTCAAAAGCCCGTGGACGTCTCGAAGTTTCAGCCGAAGGAACGGAAATACTAGGCGTCACGCCGAAGGGCATGCCACGAGGGTCTCAGGGGAGGTCCATACGGCGACACCCGTTCGGTTTGCGCGATGAAGGGTGATGCTTGTGCAGATTCGGTGTAAGATCCGGCGATACAATCCGACACAGGACAAGAAGCCGTACTTCTCTGTGTACGAGGTGCGGATGGAGCCGACTGACCGCGTGCTCGACTTGCTCAATGAGATCAAGTGGAAGCTGGACGGCACACTCACGTATCGCCGGTCCTGCGCGCACGGGGTGTGCGGCTCGGATGCGATGCGCATCAATGGGCGGAATAGACTGGCGTGCAAGGTACTGGTGCGCGACATTGGTGAGAAGATGACTATCGAACCGATGATGGGCTTTGCGGTGCTGCGGGATTTGGTCGTCGATATGGAGCCGTTCTTCGAGAAGTACAAGGCGGTCAAACCATACCTCGTGAACGACGATCCAGCACCCGTCACGGAACGCTTGCAAAGTCCCGAGGAACGCGCGGCATTCGACGACACGACGAAGTGTATACTTTGCGCCGCGTGTACGACGGCGTGCCCGCCGTTCTGGAGCAATCCGGATTTCGTCGGCCCTGCGGCGCTCGTGAATGCGCATCGGTTCATTTTTGACAGCCGCGACAAGGGGGGCGCCGAGCGGGCGGACGTTATCAGCGGGCGAGAAGGTGTTTGGCGTTGTCGGACGGTGTTTAATTGTACCGAGGCGTGCCCGCGTGGTATACAGGTGACCAACGCGATGGAGGAAGTAAAGCGCAAGTTGCTCTACGATCGAGCCTAGACTTGTGCGGGAAATGGGAGGACGTTCTTGAACTATTTATTTGGCCAGGTCTCAGGTGACGCGCTTACGGTCGAGCCGGCGATGCGTGCTATGCTGATTGTGTTTGCTACCACGGCGCTGCTCGGCCTCGTCATCTACCTGTCCGCGCGCCGACTTGAGCCGTCAAAGCGCTTGCAGATCGAGCACTTGCGAAAACTGGGTGGCTGGATGCTAAGCGTCGGCCTCGCCGCGCTTGCCGTCTCGTGGTTCTTCTATGAGGGCGCACTCTTTACGCGCCGATTCTTTCTCTACCTGATGGTCTTTGCCGTATACGCCGTGGTTCTGTACGCCCTCTACTACAAGTACACCCGATACGCAGAGCTTGAGCGAATAGAGCGCGCGGATCGAGATCGGCGGCGCACATACTTCCCGGCGCCGCACACGCTCACGACGCGCCGCACCACCGCAAAGACTCGCGTGTCTGACAAGGGTGGGAATCGCTACACACCAAGCTAGTTCGCCCCGTGGATGGGCAGCCGCAGGGGAGGCACGGAAACCTGCGCTCTGCAGCGGCGGGCGGTGACATTGAACCCGTGTAGGGAGCGGGTCTCCGTACCCGCCCGCGGACCGCAGTCCGCCCTCTACCTGCAAGACGGCTCAAGGCTCCTGCTCACCGCTGTAACGGTAGTCTGTTGAGTCGGGTTTAGTGTTGTGTCATACGCAATCCGCTTAAACACTACTGCATGTCATCCCGAACTCCGTGAGGGATCCGTAACCCCGACCACGGATTCCTCGCCCCGACCTTCCCGTTCCCAACAAACCACCAGTATCGGAGAAGCAACGCCCTGACCAAGGCGCCGATGGTGCGTGT
>JACDAU010000312.1 GCA_013695265.1 Chloroflexia bacterium | reverse complement strand
GCCTGCTGACTCTCAGCCTCCTCGTATTTGCACTGCCAATCCTGGGCCTTATCGGATATTTCATCATCATGATAACTGGCATGGTCGTGCAGCGGCAGCAGAACGAGATCGCCGTGTTCCACAGCCGCGGGGCGTCACGGACGGAGGTTATGGGCATCTACCTGCTGGAAGGGTTGGGACTCGGCGTGCTCTCACTAGTACTGGGGGTGCTGCTGGGCCGGTATACCGCGCTTCTGATGGGATGGACCCGCTCATTCCTCCAGTTTGCGCCGCGCAGCGATGTGGCGATTAAGCTCTCTCCCGAGAGCCTGCAAGGCGGTCTGCTCGTCGTGACGCTCACTTTGGTTGCCAGCCTGCTGCCCGCGTTTGGCGCGGCCGGGATGACGATCGTCTCGTACAAGCGCGAGCGCGCCCGCTCAATACACAAACCACTGTGGCAGCGGCTGTACCTTGATTTCATTCTGCTGGGCATCGCGTATCTCGGCTACCGCCAACTGCGAGACCGTGGCACCATCTCGATCGTCGGGCGCGGGAACACGGTCGGTGACCCGTTCAGCAGCCCACTACTCATTCTCACCCCCGCGCTCTGGCTGCTCGCGCTGGCCCTGCTCAGCATCCGTCTCTTCCCGGTGCTGATGGGTGGGGTAGGGAACATCGTGGCGCGCTGGCGCGGGGTTTCAAGCTTGCTGGCGCTTCGCTACCTCACGCGCACGCCGCGTGCGTATACGAGCCCGGTCCTCCTGTTGGTCCTCACCCTCAGCCTGGCGACGTTCACGGCGTCGATGGCCAAGACCCTGGACAGCCACCTTAACGACCAGGTGCTCTACGACGTCGGAGCGCAGATGCGCCTCACCGACCTCGGTGAGAGTACCGGCGAGAACGAGTCAACGGGCGGCGCGACGGGGGGCGGTGCCCCGGGCGAGGGTGGTGAAGGGCAGCAGGGCGCAGCAGCGGAGGAGCCGGAAGGCGCGAAGTACCTGTTTCTGCCGGTCACGGAGTACCTCAAAATTCCCGGTGTCACCGGCGCAACACGCGTGTCCCGCAGCGAGGCCAACGCGGTCGCGGGGAGGAACTCCGAGGCTGGCACGGTACTCGGCCTCGACCGGATGGACTTCGCCGAGGTGGGAGCGTGGCGCGGTGACTACGCACCCGCCTCGCTTGGCTCGCTTATGAACGCTCTCGCGCTTCGCGAGGACGGCCTCCTTGCCAGCCGTGCCTTTCTGGAGAAGAACAACCTTGATGTTGGCGCGAAGGTGACGTTACAGATGCGGGACCTGGAGGCGGCGAAGAACGTCTCGTTTGTAATCTCAGGCGTTCTCGATTACTTTCCGACGTTGTACCCGGAAGATGGCCCGTTCTTCGTCGCGAATCTGGACTACATCTTCAGCGCTCAGGGTGGGGAGTTCCCGTATGAGGTCTGGCTGAACACCAGGCCCAGCACGTCGCGCCAGCAAGTTGAGCTGGGCATCACGAAGCTCGACCTGCGCAGCATCGTGAGCGACGTGTCGCTCCCGCAAATCATTATCGCGCAGGACCGGCCGGAGCGGCAAGGATTGTATGGGCTCCTCTCCGTCGGCTTTCTCGCATCCGCGATGCTCACGGGGCTCGGCTTTCTGTTCTACTCGGTCGTCTCGTTCCAGCGCCGGTACATTGAGTTGGGGATGTTGCGCGCGATCGGGCTTTCTACCCGGCAAATGGCAGTGTTGTTGATTTGGGAGCAGGCACTCATCATCGGCATGGGAATATTCGCCGGCACGGTGCTTGGTGTTGGGGTCAGCAGGTTCTTTATTCCGTTCTTGCAAGTGCGCACTGGCGCACACCCGCAGACCCCGCCCTTCCAGGTACTGCTCGCCTGGGATCAGATCCGTCTGATATACCTGATATTCGCGGTCCTGCTCGGCCTTGCGTTGCTGGCGGTGGCCGTGCTGCTGTTGCGCTTGCAGATATTCCGCGCCGTGAAACTGGGAGAAGCAACGTGATACAGACCGCAGAGCCAGCCCCGGACAACATGACCGATGAACCTCTGATCCTGTGCGAGGGTCTCGTGAAGATCTACAAACTTGAGGACGTTGAGTTGCTTGCGCTCCAGGGTCTCGACCTCGTCGTCCGGCGTGGGGAGGTCATGGCCATCGTTGGGCAGTCTGGCTCCGGGAAGAGCACCCTGATGAACATCCTCGGTGGGCTGGATCGACCAACCGCCGGCAGGGTACTGGTTGGCGGTCGGGACCTGCTGCAACTGAGCGAGCGCAAGCTGAATGCGTACCGTCGCCACCACGTCGGCTTTGTATGGCAGCAGACCGCCCGCAACCTCATCCCCTACCTGAACGCACAGCAGAACGTGGAGCTGCCGATGCTTATGGCCGGTACCCGTCGCCGCGAGCGGCGCGCATGGTCTAACGAACTCCTGGAAGCCGTCGGTATCGCGCATCGCAAGGACCACAAGCTGGACGAGCTGTCCGGCGGCGAGCAGCAACGCGTCGCGATCGCTGTCGCACTCGCCAACAAGCCGGACCTGCTCCTCGCGGACGAACCGACGGGGGAGTTGGACACGGTGACCGCCAGGACGATCTTCGACATCTTCCACCGTCTGAACCAGCAACTGGGCCTCACCGTCGTCATCGTCTCCCATGATGCCCAGATCGCGACGCACGTCGCGCGGGTCGTGGCGATTCGTGATGGTAAGACGAGCAGTGAGACGCTGCGCCAGCCGGCGGAAAGCACGGAGGCCATCGAAGATGGCGAGCACCAGTTCGTGGAGTACACCGTGCTCGATCCGGCCGGACGCCTTCAGGTTCCGGAAGAATATCGCGACCGCTACGGTATGGCCGGCCGGGTGACGCTGGAGGCGACGGAGGACGGAATCGTGATTCGTCCGGTGGAAGGCGATGACCGGCCGGCGCCACGCTCCCTGGTCGAGAGTGACGAGCCACCGCCCGAGCGCGCGAACCTGCGAAGCCGTTTATCCCGACGCTTCGGGCGCAAAGGAGGAGACGGCGCATGAGTTCCGATGTTCGGTCGTCCGCCACGAACGCGGACCGCGCCACCGCTCACCAACCGGAGGTCAAGACGTCGGCCACACCCCCAGCGGTGAAGGCAGAGGGCGTCACTCGGTCCTTCACGGTGGGCAGCCAGAAAGTACACGCGTTGCAAGGACTGTCGTTGGAGGTGCCCGTCGGCGCCTTTGTCGCGCTGATGGGGCGCTCGGGCTCAGGCAAGACGACCCTGCTGAACATGATCGGCGCGCTGGACCAGCCCACGACCGGCGAGGTCTGGGTCAATGGTCGTCCGTTGAGCAAGCTTTCGGACAACCAGCTCACGCGGCTTCGCCGCGAGGAGTTCGGCTTCGTGTTCCAGTCGTTCGCGCTGCTTCCTATCCTGTCGTGCGCGGAGAATGTCGAGCTACCCTTGCGCATCGCGGGAGGGATCAGCGCCAAGGAGCGGCGGCAGCGTGTCGAGGATGCGCTCGCGCTCGTCGGTCTTGAACAATGGGCAGATCATCGACCGTACGAGATGTCCGGTGGCCAGCAGCAACGCGTCGCCATTGCCCGCGCCCTTGTGAGTCGGCCCCGTATCCTGATCGGCGACGAGCCTACAGGCGAGCTGGACAGCAAGACCGGCCAGAAGATCATGCGACTGATGCGCGAGATCGTCAACCGGGAGCGGCTGACGCTCGTGATGGCAACCCACGATCCGACTGTGGAGGAGTACGCGGACGACGTGTACCACTTGCAGGACGGACAATTGATCGACCACATCACGCGGCAACCCGGAGCGGCGGTGGCGGACGGCAGCGTGTAACGGCGGCAAGCCTGTTGCGGTCTCCGTGGTATCACAAGGGGCGCGCAGTACCTCGCGAGTGCCCCCACTGGAGGTGAATCACCATGATGGACACACTGACCGCATCCCCAGCAATGCCTCAAGTCCTGACCTCGTGCGGACTACCGCTCGACACGGCGCCGGATCGCCTCGGTGTGCTTCGCACCTCGGATGACATCGCGGACGACCTTCCGGCACTCCGCGACCGGATGCAGCGGGACGGCTACCTCTACCTGCCTGGCTATCTGGATCGCGACCTGGTGCTTGATGCGCGCCGCGATATCTTCACGCAGCTCGCCGCCGAAAGCTATCTGCGGCCAGCCACTGCGGTTATGGACGCGTTTGCCGGGCCAGAGCGCAAGAGCGGCTTGCGACCGGACGTGGCCAAGGCGAGCGCACCGCTCCAGACGTTGCTCTACGCTGGCCGGATGATGGCCTTTTATCGCGGCTTTCTGGAAGGGGAGCCGCTGCACTTTGACTACACCTGGTTGCGCGCGGTCGCACCCGGAAACGGCACCCCGCCTCATGGCGACAGCGTGTTCATGAATCGCGGAACCAGAAACCTCTATACCGGCTGGACCCCGCTGGGTGACGTTGGCTACGAGCAGGGCGGGCTGATCGTGCTCGAAGGCTCGCACAAACTCGACCGCATCAGAAACAATTACGGCAATAAGGACGTGGACGCCTACTGCTCAAACCGGCCAGATGGCCCCGAGTATGCCTCGGGAGAGAAGTGGTGGGGCGGCTGGCTCTCAAAGAACCCGACCCACCTGCGCGAGCGCCTCGGGGGCCGGTGGCTCACGCACGAGTTCCGCGCTGGCGATCTCCTGACGTTCACGATGAATACCGTCCACGGTAGCCTGGACAATCACTCGGACCGCATTCGCCTCTCCTGCGACTTCCGGTACCAGCTTGCCTCCGAAGAAGTAGACGAGCGCTGGGTCGGCGAGAATCCGGTTGGCCACGGTCCCGGCGGGAAGCGCGGCAGAATTTGCTAGCGGGGTCACTCCGCAGCTTCGTGTTGCAAAAGGTGCCAGACGTACAATACCCCGTATAATCGGTCGCCTTGACCCTCGTACCAGCCTCGAGTACTGTGTTAATAGGCTAGTTCATGGGGATGGGAGCAGGCATGGGACAAACCAGCAAGAAGGTAGTAGTGATCGGCAGTGGCTTCGGCGGACTGGGGACCGCCTGCCTGCTCTCGAAGGAGGGCTATTCTGTCACCCTGCTGGAGAAGAACGAACAGTTAGGCGGCAGGGCCGGTCTGCTCGAAGATGGCGGCTTCCGCTGGGATATGGGACCGTCGTGGTATCTGATGCCGGACGTGTTCGAGGCGTTCTTCGAGACGCTCGATGAGCGCGTAGAGGACCACCTGAAGCTCGAGCGGCTTACCCCCGGCTATCGCATCTTCTTCGAGGATGGCGACGTCGTTGACATGACGGGCGACCTTGCGGTGGACGCCGCCACCTTCGATCGATACGAGATGGGCGCTGGGGAGAAGCTGCGCGAGTATCTCCGGCTCAGTGAGTATCAGTACACCATCGCGATGCGCGACTTCGTGCCGAAGAACTACGACTCGTATCGCGACTTCTTCACCCGCCAGACCATCGTCGAGGGACCGAAGCTCCACGTGCTCGAGTCGATGGATCGGTACGTCGGGCGGTTCTTCACCCACCCGAAGCTCCGTAAGATCATTCAGTACACACTCGTGTTCCTCGGCAGCTCCCCATACACGACGCCCGCGCTGTACAACATCATGAGTCACGTGGACTTTAATCTTGGGGTCTGGTATCCCGAGGGCGGCATCCACGAAGTGATCCGGGTGCTTGCCCGCATCGCCAAGAAACACGGGGCGGAGATACGATGCAACAGCCCGGTGGAGCGCATCCTTGTGGATGGAGGGAGCATCGTCGGCGTGCAGACCGCGGACGGGATCGTGGAGGCGGACATTGTCGTCTCCAACGCCGACCTGCACCACACCGAGACGGAGCTTTTGCGGTCAACCGATCAGACGCTAAAGGAGAAGTACTGGACCAAGCGGACTCTGGCGCCATCCGCGTTCATTATCTACCTGGGTTTGAACACCACGATCCCGCACTTGGTCCACCACAACCTGTACTTCTGTGAGGACTGGCGCACGAACTTCGATTCCATTTTTAAGCAGCCGAGCTATCCAGATAATCCGTCGCTGTACATCTGCTGCCCGAGCAAGACCGATCCGAGCGTCGCGCCACCGGGGCAAGAGAACCTGTTCATCCTGGTGCCCGTGGCGCCGGGACTAGAGGATACGCCAGAGATTCGGGAACAGTACACGGAGCACATACTGGATCTTGTCGAGGAGAAGCTGGCCATACCAGGCATGCGGCAACACATCATCAGCCAGCATGTCTTCTCGATCAACGACTTTGCCTCGCGCTTCAACAGCTACAAGGGATCCGCCCTCGGCCTCGCACACACACTCCGACAGTCTGCGGTCTGGCGTCCGAATAACCGGAGTAAGAAGGTTCGTAACCTCTACTATGTGGGCGCAAACACCAACCCCGGCATCGGTATGCCGATGTGCCTCATCAGTGCACAACTCGTGCGCAAACGGGTGCTCTATGGAAAGTGACCTGCGCCACTGCCAGGAGATCTTCCGGGAGTACTCGCGCACGTACTATTACTCGTCGCACTTCTTCCCCGCGCACATTCGGGAGAACGTATATGCGCTGTACGCCTTTTTCCGCACACCAGACGAGTACGTTGATAATCCGGTGAGCGATCCCGAGCAAGCGATTTTCCACTTTCGCGCGGAGCACGAGGAGGCATGGGCAACCGGCACGTCGAACAGTCCTGTGCTGCGCTCGTTCCTCGCTACCGCACAGACGTTCGCCATACCAAAGGCTTGGGCCGACGCATTCCTGGACGCTATGGCAATGGACCTCACCATTTCGCGCTACGCGACTTATGAGGACCTGTGTCGATACATGTACGGTTCCGCCGAAGTGGTGGGACTAATGATGGCGACAGTGCTCGGTGTCCCACCTGACGGATTGGACGCGGCGCGGGAACTGGGACGGGCAATGCAGCTAACGAACTTCTTCCGGGATATCGGCGAGGACTGGGAGCGGGGCAGAATCTACGTGCCGCTGGAGGACATGGATCACTTCGGGATTAGCGAGCGTGATTGGAACGCGCGGATCGACCCGCAAAAGTTCGGCGCCCTCATGCACTTCCTCGCCGCACGCAACGACGCGCAGTACCGGCAGGCACACGATGGATTGCGCCTGATTCCCTGGCAGTGCCGGATGGCGGTCGCGCTGGCCTCCATCGGCTACCAGCGTACCCTCCAGCACATCGAGCGAGATCCGGCAGTGGTGTGGCGCGCGCGCATCTCGCATAGCCGCACGGACTACGTTTCCATCCTCTATCGGGCAGCAAACGCCGCTTATGTCCATTGATTTCGCGAAGTACCTGAAGATCTCGCGTCCGAAGTTCTGGCTGTATCTCGTGGGTCCGTACTTCCTCGGCGCGCTCCTCGCGGTCGAAAGCCTTACCCGCCTGAACTCATGGCAGTTCTGGTGGCTGCTCGCGTGGTTTACGTTCCCGGCAAACCTGTTGCTGTACGGGGTGAATGACGTCGCCGACTATGATACCGACCAGCACAACCCCAAGAAGGTGCGCGACGAAGCGCTGGTATACCCTGAGGAGCGCGCGGCAGTGCTGCGCACGATCGCGGCACTGGTACTGTTCGCCCTGCCGGCGCTTATCTGGAGCAACCCGCGAGTCGTCGTTGCGTTTCTGATCTTCGTCCTGCTCTCGCTCGCGTACAGCCTTCCCCCGCTCCGGCTCAAGGCGCGCCCGCTGCTCGACAGCCTGAGTAATGGGCTCTATCTGACACCGATGCTCGTCGCTTGGGGCTTCTTCTCCGCTCGGCTGCCCTCCTGGCCGCTCGTGGCTGCCGGGATATTGTGGTGCGGGGCGATGCACGCCTACTCGGCAATACCGGACATAGCCTCCGACCGCCGGGCAGGGCTGGGCACGGTGGCGACGCTTCTGGGGCGCGACGGTACGCTGAACTTGTGCGCGCTGTCATACCTGGGCGCTGCGCTGCTCGTGGGGTTGCGCGACGTGCCTGCCGGGCTGGTCCTCGGCGCGTACCCTGTTCTCATTGGGGTACAGGCACGCCGCGCGCGAACGCGCGTCTCGCAGTGGTACCGCTACTTTCCGGTGCTGAATGGACTTGCGGGAATGTGCCTGACGCTGCGCTTCCTGTGGCCCCTTGCGCGATGAACGTTTGCGTGGGTGCCGTCAGTGCTCGCTCCACTCTCGTCAGTGGATGGCCACCGCGAAGACGAGTACCAACGGTGAATCTTGAGACTGGAGGACCGCCTTGCAATCTGGAACCACTGAGAAGTTGTGCGTAATCGTCGGGGCAGGTATGTCTGGCCTGCTCGCAGCCCGAACCCTGAAGCAGGCTGGTATTCGGACCATCGTGTTCGACGAGGCGCGCGAGGTGGGAGGGAGAATGTCCACGTGTCGCTTTGGGGACGGTGTGTTCGACGACGGGGCGCAGTTCTTCACCGTGCGAGACACCTGCTTCGCGGCCTTGGTCGCGGCTTGGCAATCGGAGGATGTGGTCGCGGTGTGGTCACACGGCTTCGCTAAGCCGGACGGTTCAAACAACCAGGACGGTCATCCGCGCTACCGCGGGATCGGCGGTATGGCAGCCATCCCCACCCACCTGGCGCGCGGGCTGGATGTGCGGACCGCCGTGCGTGTTTCTGCGGTGCAACACTCGGGTGGGTACTGGTTGGTTCAGATGGATGACGGCCCGACAGTGCGTGCCGACGCGCTGCTCATAACGTCCCCGTCCGAGAAATCCGTCGCGCTCGTCACCGCAGGTGGCTACCCCCTGCCCACGTTAGTTCGTGCGGCGCTGGAAAACATCGAGTACACGCGCTGCATCGCGGTCTTGGCGTTGCTTGACGGCGAAAGCAATGTGCCCGAGCCAGGCGGAGTGCAGTATTCAGGAGACAACGGTGCGGGCGAACCGGTCTGGTGGCTGGCGGAAAATCAGCGCAAGGGCATCAGCCCGCAAGCATCGGCGATCACGATCCACGCAGGACCGCGTTTCAGCCTCGAAAACTGGGATCGGACGGACGACGAGGTGGTAACCGCGCTGATCGGGAGCGTCCACCTCTTTGTCGGGTCACGTGTGCGCGAGGTGCGGACGCGCCGTTGGCAGTACAGCCAGCCGGTCGAGCCGCATTCGGAACCGTGCCTTGTCGCCGCTGAGACCCCACCGCTCGTCTTTGCCGGGGATGCGTTCGGCGGCGCAAAGATTGAGGGCGCGGCGCTTTCGGGTCTGGCCGCCGCCGAGCATATTCGTCGCCTGCTGGTATAACGGCGTCCATGCCGTCCCAGTCCACATTGAGCGAAGACAGTTTTTGTCATCGACACGTAGGCAGTCGCATTGGCTGCACGCCTATTTCACGCGTGGAGAACCCTGGTGTATGCGCTGGCGCACTGTCTCCATCTCGCCCGCCACGTCCCACATCGACTCGATCCACCATGTTGCCCCGGCCTCGGCGAGCGGGCCAACAATTCCATCCCAGTCATCGGGATGCTCGACGGGCGTCACGCCTTCTACGACGATGTCGAACGGCGAGGTTTGCGCGCGGTGTTCCTTCGCGTACTTACCAAGGTCGCGAACGTCCTCTGCCGTGAACGCGCTAAACGAGCCTTCGATATCAAGCTTGACAGGGATGATACCGTCATACCGGAGCGCCCTCGCCATGGACGCCCGGCTCGGCCAAGCTCCGACCACCCAGATTGGCACGCGTGGCTGTAGCACCGGCGTGTAGAGCCAGTCGGAATCCCAGTGGACGGTGTAGTGTTTGCCGTCGAACGGGAACTGTTCACCGCTCCAGAAACGCAGGAGCAGCTCCAGGGACTCATCGAGGAGCGCCGCCCGTGTTCTGCGGTCTACCACCTCGCCGACCTTGTCGAATCCGGTATCCGGTGCGCCGAGCCCAACGGGCAGGAGCGCCCTGCCACTCGAAAGCCGGTCGAGCGTGGCTACCTCGCCAAGCTCACACGGCCGAGTTGTCACCTCTGTGCGCCACCGGTCGTCTAAATCATGCTTCGCGCCTGCGTGCTGCTTACACCGGCGTTGAAGCGAACGATGATCTCGCCTTCAGTCGGCCCAGCGCCTGGTCGAGTGTCAGAACTTGCCTGCGCCTGTTCGTAGCAGCCGCTTCGGGTTGGGTCGATCCGATGCGCGAACTCAACATCATCAGTACAAGCAGATCGGACGTCCGTCCTTGTCACCTCGCACCTAGTGCTGTGCCCTCCACGTCTTCCCACTTCGAATAGTTCGATCAGCTTCGCTTTTCACCTCCGTTTCATTGCGAACGACCTCCCCGACCGGTGAACGCCTAATGAGCGCGTCAGGTTCCCGCGCTGGTGTCCTCCTGCGGGAGCCGTAGCCGTTGGTACGCATACGAACTAGCGAGCAACAGGATGCCAAGTCCGATGAAAGACGGCACTCGGTACGTGGCATCCAGGGAGGCCAGATCGTATAAAAACACCTTTGTCGTGGCGATGGCGAGGAGTCCGAGGCCGGCCGCTCGAAGCAAGCCAATGCGGGTCACGATGCCCGCCACGAACGCGCCACCACCGAGCGTGGCCCAGAGGATGGACAGGGCAACCTGTGCCTGCTTGCGCAGCCCCTCCAGGTCCGAGCTACTGGCCACGTGTCGCTGGAACTCATCGACAATCCCAATGGACAGCGTGTACACAAGGAAAACGCCTGCGCCGAGCGCAAACAAGCGCGACCACGGATGCTTTCGCGTCAGCCAGCTCGCCAACCCGAGCGATGCGGCAAGTGCCAGGAGGGCAGCCGTGGCGCCGCTCCATAGCAGCGGGTGCGCGACCTCTGCGTATTGGTCCACCATCAGCCGATCGAGCGGTGCGACATCGCCGAGGGCGACCAGACTACCCAGGCCGCCCATCAATCCGGCCGCTCCGCCATAGCCCAGCATGCCACCGCGATCACCGCTTGCCAGCACACAGAGCGCGGCGGCGAGCGCCGACCACGCCACAACGATTCCCGCTGAGGTTAGCTCGATCGGCATCAGCCACGCACCGGCATAGGCGCCCGCGAGGATCGATATCCTGCGCACCTGGCCGGTGCCGGCGAACACCGCACTCAATAATCCCGCGGCTACCAGGATGCACGCGGCGATCGTGTATGAATCGGTGAATGGGCGGGCCGGCGTATTCCCTATTGCCGATAGTGGAAGGTCTACGGCAAGCGCGTGTCCGGCGGCGAGTACCGCGGCGACGAGCGCGGGGGCCCACATCGTCAGGCTCAAGTCCCAGCCCGGCACACGTCGAAGACGGCGCGCTGGACGGGAGTCTTGATCCATGACGAGGGCGAACACTGCGGCACCCGCGTATCCTGCGA
>JACDAU010000296.1 GCA_013695265.1 Chloroflexia bacterium | reverse complement strand
CCACTGGGACGACGTTCAACGCCGCACACCACCGAATGAGCTCAATTGTGAAGAGTGGTGGGTCGCTATCAAGTTGGGGCGGTTGGGATCGGCCCGGTCAATACCACTGACGAGCCGAAATGGCGAGCATTTCTCCTACTCCATGCCAGACACCGTATTGGAAGCGGCACACAAAATCGACCAGTTAGCCAGCGGCCGCAGCGGCTTGAGCGACGTGGTGACGAATCCCGCGACCAGAGATCGCTATATGGTCAGCTCCCTGATGGAGGAGGCGATCACCTCCAGTCAGCTCGAGGGCGCGAGCACATCTCGCCGGGTCGCGAAGGAGATGATTCGTTCTGGTCGGGCGCCACGGAACAAGAGCGAGCGGATGATCTTCAACAACTACCGCGCCATGCACTCCGTCCGCGAACAGCGCCACGAGAAGCTTACGCCGACGCTGATATTTGAACTGCACAGACTTGTTACGGACGGAACGCTCGACGATCCGATGGACGCCGGTCGCCTGGAGCCGCCCGATGGGGAGCGCGTGCAGGTGTTCAGCCCGGAGGGCGAGCTGTTACACACGCCACCGCCCGCCGAACAACTCCCAGCGCGCATGGAAGCGCTTTGCACGTTCGCCAACGGAGAGGAAGCCGTTGGGTTCTTACACCCCGTCGTTCGCGCGATCATCGTCCATTTCTGGCTGGCGTACGACCACCCGTTCGCCGATGGGAACGGCAGAACCGCGCGAGCACTGTTCTACTGGTCGATGCTCTCTCAGGGGTACTGGCTCACGGAGTACCTGACGGTCTCCCGGATACTCCGGCGCGCCCCCGCACAGTACGCCCGCTCGTTCCTGTACACGGAGACGGATGACCTCGACCTCACGTACTTCATTCTGCACCAACTGGACGTCACTCTGCGGGCCATCGAGGAACTGGAGCGCTATCTGGCGCGGAAGACCGGCGAGATCGCGGAAACCGAGCGACGATTGCGGCGGTACGCGGATCTCAACCACCGCCAGCTCGCGCTCATAAGCCACGCCCTGCGGCATCCCGACGCGGTGTACACCTTCGCGTCCCACTCGATCAGTCACAACACGGTGTACGAGACCGCCCGAACCGATCTGCTGGATCTGGCGCGGCGCGGCCTGTTGGTGCGTCGGCGCGTGGGAAGGCGGTTTCAGTTTCATCCCGCAGGTGACCTGGCGGAGAAGGCGCCCGGCGTGTACAGCGATGAGCAGAGGACTTGATCCCACGCGCAGGTAATGCCGCGCCGCCGCCATGTAGAGGCGTTCAACTGAACGCCCACGCAACCTTCACCACCCTGTACCTTCGGGATCAATGCACACGCCCACCGCAGCAGGATTTGTCCCTGGTCGGTTTCAGGCGTGATCCGGTGCTCAGACCGCTTGTTGCATGACCGAACCCATGATAGCCTCGTATCCAGGGATACGCCGTTGTGTGGACAACTCCCTCGGGCTGGCAGCAACGGTGGCGTTTTCCGCACGGCTATCACCCTGGGCCAAAGAACCGGATCAGAACCACTGCAAGGAGTGAGACAGATGATGACAGAACCGACGCTGACTGATCGCGAGGAGCAGCCCTACATGGGCCACCGAACCAGAGCAACCATGCAGGAGCTTGGGACGGCTATACCGCAGGGGCTTGATGCGGTGTTCGCCTGGTTGGAGAAGCAGGGCGTAACGCCCGCCGGCGCCCCCTTCGTTCGGTATCACGTCATCGACATGGAGGCTGAACTCGATATAGAGTTGGGCGTTCCTGTAGCGGCCGCGATGCCGGGCGATGGCGACGTAGCTGCGGGAGTGCTCCCGGCTGGCCGGTATGCGGCGCTCGTCTACACCGGGATAGAAAACGGTATTCCAGCGAACGCTGCGCTGCTGGACTGGGGAGCGGCGAACGGTCTCGCGTGGGATACGTGGGCCACGGAGAAGGGCGACGCGTTCGGCGCGCGTTTCGAGTCGTTCCTGTCCGACCCGGACGAGGAGCCGGACCCCGCCAGGTGGCAGACTGAGGTCGCGATTCGGCTGGCGGAAAACGACGCCCGGTAGCTGGCTTACCCGCGAGCTGCTTGAACCCTGGGGCATGCATCTCGAACTTTTTGAGGGATCCGTAACCCCGCCCATGTGATTCCTCGCAGGCTCGGAATGACATGGGCGCTACGTTTCAGCCGGAGTTCGTCTTTCCCGTCAACGCGAGGGATGAGTCTGGCAGGAGTCCGAACCAGGGTTCGACCGGGCGGGCAAGGAGGCCCGCACCCTTCGCGTTTGGGCGTGCGCTCGTAAGGCGGCGGCGGCCGTCAGTCGCTGCGCGACGGATCGACGGCGGCACCGGGATTGCGACGATTGGCGGACCATACTTGCCGTTTTGCTGAGTTCGCTCGGCAATGTTGAGCATTCATCCGCACCCCGGTGCTTCGTCCCCCAGCCAAGCCAAAGGAGTTCTCCATGCCAGACCGCACGCTCATCACTGCAACCGACCTGTACGGCTACCGGTACACAAGCGACCCGCAACTCTCGCCCGACGGCGCGCGGGTCGCGTATGTCCTCACCCACCTGGACCGCGAGGAGGACGAGTACCGCTCCGCTATCTACGTCGTGCCCTCGGACAGAGGCGCGGAGCCTCGCCGCTATACGTACGGGGCGAAGCGGGACACCACTCCCCGCTGGTCGCCCGACGGCAGAGGCCTGCTCTTCGTCTCCGATCGCGAGGAGAAGCCGCAACTCTACGTGCTGCCCGCCGACGGTGGCGAGGCGCGAAAGGTGACGAGCGCCCCGAACGGCGCGGGCGATCCCGCATGGAGCCCGGAGGGAACGCGGGTGGCGTTCATCTCCAGAACGGGCGTCGATCCCGAAGAGGAGCCGAAGGACATCGTCGTCCTCCACTACACCGAGGCGCACTTCAAGGACGACGCCCAGGGGATCAAGCGCGGGCGCGGTCACCTCTTTGTGCAGGAGCTCGACAGCGAGGATGTCACACAACTCACCGAGGGCGAGGATGACTACGCCGAGCCAGCGTGGAGTCCGGACGGGGAAATGATCGCCGTCGTTTCATCGCAGGACCCGGAGCGTGCCTTCCGGCGGTACTCGGATGTGTACCTCGTGCCGGCCTCGGGGGGCCAGCCGACGAAGCTAACCACCGACAAGGGGCCGTCCTTCGCGCCCGCGTTCTCCCCTGATGGGCGAACCGTCGCGTACCTCGGACACGCGGACCCGCCAGAGACCGGCCTCAGCACGAACACGGGCCTCTGGACCGTGCCCACCGAGGGCGGGGAGCCGCGCCCCCTGACGGTGGGGTGGGATCGGTCAGCGAGCAACGAGGACGTAAACAGCGACTCGCGCTTCGGGGCAAACGATGGCGGTCCGGTGTGGTCGCCCGACGGTGCCTGTCTGTACATCACGGCAACAGACCACGGCGCGACGCGGGTCTACGCCGTCCCCTCGGGTGGCGGCGAGGTTCAGGCAGTAACGGGTGGGGGCCGTACCGTGTACGGCTTCTCAATCGCGGGCAACCGCCTCGCAACGATGGCAGCGGAGCTGCTCAACCCCGGCGACATCTACGTTTCCGCGCTCGACGGCTCGGGTGAAACACAGCTCACACGCGTGAACGCGGCGTTTCTCGCGGGCCTCGCGCTCTCTGCGCCGGAGGCGATCGCGTTCACGAGCACCGAGGGCGCCGAGATACAGGGCTGGCTGGTCCGGCCCGCAGGCTATCGGGAGGGGGAGCGCTACCCGCTCGTGATCGAGGTACATGGCGGGCCGCATACCGCGTATGGGCACGCGTACTTCCACGAGTTCCAGCTGCTCGCCGCCCGTGGGTATGGCGTGCTGTTCACGAATCCGCGCGGCAGCACGGGCTACGGGCAGGACTTCACCGCCTGCATCGTGAAGGACTGGGGCACGCGCGACTTCGCGGACGTGATGGCCGCGGCGGACTGGGCGGAGGAGCAGCCCTGGGTGGACCGGGAGCGCATCGGGATCGGCGGCGGCTCGTATGGCGGGTGGATGACGGCGTGGGCGCTGGGGCATACCACGCGCTTTCGGGCGGGCGTCACGCAGTGCCTGCTCTCGAACTGGAGCTCGTTCTATGGCACCAGCGACATCGGCCCAATGTTTGGGGAGTGGATGGTTGGGGGCACACCATGGGACAACCCGCAGGGATACGCGCGCATGTCACCCATCACACATGTCGCGCAGATCAGGACGCCGCTGCTCGTGATCCACAGCGAGGAGGATCACCGCTGCCCGGTCGAGCAGGGGGAGCAGCTCTTCGTGAGCCTTTCGCGCCTCGGCGTCCCGACGGAGTTCCTGCGCTTCCCGCAGGAGTCGCACGGCCTCACGCGCGGCGGCAAGCCGAAGCGGCGGGTGGAGAACCTGGAGCGCATCATCGACTGGTTCGACCGCTACATGCCCGCAGGGACGTGACTCCCGCGTCGTCGAGGCCAGTGCGCGACCGACGCTCGTGGCCGTCCTGACGCACCTATCTATGCTCGACTGGCACCGTGAAGTCGAACCTGAACGGCCAGGTT
>JACDAU010000270.1 GCA_013695265.1 Chloroflexia bacterium | reverse complement strand
TGCCACCAATCTACCCGAGCGTGAGCTATATGGCGGAGAACCCCGACGACCTGCGCGCCGTGCTGGCGGGCGAGAAAGAGGGGTACGTCTACTCCCGCAACGGCAACCCCACGGTCGCCGCGCTGCGCGAGAGCATCGCGGCCCTCGAAAGGGCCGGCGACGCCGTGGTGTTCGCGAGCGGCATGGCGGCGATCCACGCGGCGCTGCTCGCGGTCGGGGTGCAGGCCGGCACGACGCTCGTCGCGTCCCGCGACTTGTACGGCGTGACGGTGTCCCTGCTCAACACCGTGTTCGTGCCGATGGGCGTGCGCGTGGTGTACGCCGACCTCACCGATACCGAGCAGGCGCGGCAGGTGATCGAGCGCGAGCAGCCGGTCGCGGTGTACTGCGAGACGGTGTCAAACCCAACGCTGCGGTTGCTCGACATCGCAGCGCTCTCGGAAGCGGCGCACGCACAACGGGCGCTGCTGCTTGTAGATAACACGTTCGCGACCCCGTTGCTCGTGCGGCCGCTGGAGCTGGGCGCGGACGTGAGCATTTCCTCCACGACGAAGTACCTCAGCGGCCACGGGGACGTGGTCGGCGGCGCGGCGGCGGCGGCGTGGGACGTGTGTGGCCGTATGGCGGCGATGGGCGTGTTCGTCGGCGGGATCGCAGGGCCGTTCGAGGCGTGGCTGACGCTGCGGGGCATCCGCACGCTCGGGCTGCGCGTCCCCCAGCAGTGCTCGACCGCGCTGGCTATCGCGCGGATGCTGGAGGGTCACCCGAAGGTGGCGCGCGTCCACTACCCCGGCCTCCCGGCGCACCCGCAGCACGAGCTGGCGACCCGGCTCATGGGCGGGCGGTACGGCGGCATGGTGTCGTTCGAGCTGCGGGAGGACAGCGCGGAGGCCGCGTGCCGCGTGCTCGGAAATCTGGAGCTGTGCCTGGCCGCGACGAGCCTCGGCGACGTGTTTACGCTGCTGCTGCACCCGGTGAGCTCCTCACACCTCACGATGCGCCCGGAGGATCGCGAGCGCGCGGGCGTCAAGCCCGGCCTGCTGCGGATCTCCGCCGGCATCGAGGACGAGGCGGACGTGCTCGCCGATCTCGCCCAGGCGCTCGACCGGGCATAGCGGGCGCCACGGGGATCTGCTGAGGCGGGCACCCCGTTGCCCGTGAGGCCCAGTATGCTGCACCATCGACATCGATCCGGTATCGCACGCTGAACCGGCCGCTCGCTGAGGAGACGCCGAGCATGGAAGATGTCCTGGGAGCGCGCGGAGACCCCGACCGATTCAGCGCGTTCCTCTCGGATTGGGAGTCGGTGCTGGTGCGGCGCGTTGAGGAGGCGGTCGGGGCGTTCACCGCGGTGGAGGGCCTCCGCGGGCTCGTGCTGGCGGGCAGCCTCGGCAGGGGCGCGCAGTGGCCACTCTCGGATATCGATCTCCTGCCGATCTACGACGATGGACAGATTGATGAGGCGCAGGCCGGGATCGCCCGTGGACGGGCTGGGATGCTCGGGCGGTGGGCGGGCGAGGGCTGGTGGACAGGGCTCGACATCGGAAACCTCGCGTTCAGTCGCGATGAGGTCGACCGGGCGCTCGGCACGGGCGGGCCAGATGTGACGTCCCTGCTAGAAGATGATCGGTGGTACCACAGCGTGGACAAGGGCTATCAGGGACGTGCGGTCTACGATCCCCTCGGTCTCGCTGCCGAGCTCGCGCGGTGGTTCACCGAGAACCGATTCATCCCGCCGGTCGTGCGGTTGCGGCTGGAGCGGGCACGGGGGGAGGTCGCGGCCGCTCAGAGCCAACTGCGGGGGAGCCGGGATCCGCTGGAGGGTACGAAGGCGGCGCGCTTGCTCGTGAAGTGGACCACGATCTGGCTGCTGGAGAGTTGGGGCGAGCGGGACAACTCGCTGGGCCGCCTGGGCACGCGCTTCGAGCGACTGGCACTCCTTCGTGGGCAGAACGAGGTCGTCCACGCGCTCAACGCCCTGAGCGGCCTGGACGATGCGTCCGCCGAGCGGCGGATGGGGGCGGCGCCCGCGTGGGTGTGGGAGCGACACGATCGCTCGTGGCGCGCACGTTGGCGCATCGGTGAAGAGGTTAGCCGCGCGCAGGACGCCCGCGATGTGCTGCGCGTCTGCGCGCACTACGAGATGCGCAAGGTCACGGGGCCACCGTTCCCGGCGTGGCTCGGTATCCCGGCCGGCATCGAGGCGCTGGCCGAAGACGGCATCCGCCTGAGCGCCATGGTCGGGCTGTGATGAGCGGCTACGGCGTGCTCCGAGACATATCCCATGAGCCGTAAGACCCACGCCGAAGCGGTCGAGCCGGCGCGGGAGGGGCAGTACCGCGTGTCTCGTACCGAATCCGGGGAGGTACCGGTGTTGTACGCGGGCAGGGGCACGGCATGCCGTGCCCCTGCGGCGCCCAAGTGATACGCAAAAT
>JACDAU010000249.1 GCA_013695265.1 Chloroflexia bacterium | reverse complement strand
TGGGCGATTGTCGCCTCGACCCTCGCTATTGCCGCCTTGTTCCAGCCGCTCCGGCATCGCATCCAGAGGTTCATCGATAGGCGCTTCTACCGGAGGAAGTACGATGCGGCCAAGACGCTGGAGACTTTCGGTGCCAGGTTGCGAGACGAAGTCGATCTGGCAGTATTGGGCGACGACCTGCTGGCAGTGGTACACGAGACGGTGCAGCCGGAGCATGCGGCACTGTGGCTGCGTCCGCCGAACCGGTAGAACAACGCAGCAGCATCACGTTGAGTGTTCGTCAACCAAGCAGGGGCGAGTTCGACTCGACAGCTATCGTTCCAAGAGCAGTTCACGCTCGACCGTAATGGCGGAATTGTTGTAGGAATGGGTGCTCGGGCGGACTCTGCTCCGCGAAGGTGCAGAACCGACGGGTATCGGTCTCGCGTGTCCCCGAAGCGCTTCGCAGCTCTACCCCGTCGATCTACGCGTTGTACCACCACCACCCTCGCAACGAGATAATGCTCGAGCTCTTTGGGAGCAGGGCATGAGCCAGACAGAGATAGCCCAGACGCTCGGAATCAGCCGCCAGAGGGTGTGGCAACTTCTGCGGGGCAGGTAGTACTAGACAAGAGGTGATCTAGGGCCGACTCGCTGACTGGAAGAGCCCCCACCTATGTATCGACGTCAAGGCAGTGGGAGGGTTCAGTTCGTCGGGCTGATGAACGATTGCGCGAGGTTTGGATCCCAGTGGATCGGCTTCCTGTGGCACCGAGCGCATACCTTTGGTGCGCCCTAGTTCGGTCCTTCCCGTGCGGCGGAACTGGAGCCACTATCTTCGCTGGTCATATCCCGGTGTCCGGCACATCAGAGTCTGGTGCGAATCTACCCGAGCGACATTCGCACCGTCCGTGACGTCATTACGACATGTCAGGGCTTGACCTCACTGGCCAGCGCGTAAGCCATGGCGGCTTCCAGCGACAAGGTCTGGCCCGCTCGCCATTCGGTCCCGAACACGGCCTCCCCGAGCTGTGACCGGACGGTATCCCGTTGCCTTCGACTTTCCTCCGCATCAACAGGGGATGCGGTAGACCCGATGGCCGTCCAGTGGGTATCCGCAGCTCCCCACAGGCGCGCGGCCCATGCGTGGTTACCCGTCGCGCTGGCCACGATCCCCAGCCCCCCGATACAACGGCTCACTGAGTCCTTGTCGCCGAGCTCCCACAGGAGCGGCAGTACTCGGCGGAACATCCGGTCGGCCTCCGCATAGTCATCCATGGCGAGGGCGAGCCCGCCGAGGTTGTGCAGGCTTACCACCTCTCCCCACGCGTTCCCCATCTCGACATCTATCGTCAGACTCTCCTCCAGGTACTCCCTGGCGCTCGCCCACTCCCCCTGGTCGATAGCCACCACACCCAGGTTGCCAAGCGTGGTGGACACGCCGTGTCGGTCTCCGAGTTCACGCTTGATCGCCAGGCTCTCCCGCAGCAGCACAAGCGCCCGAGCGGCATTGCCCATCTCGCGCTCGATCACACCCAGACTGTTGAGGACCGCCGCCGAGCCCTGTAGGTCTCCAAGCTCCGTGAAGATCGACCGCGAAGTCTCGAGCCGCTCGCGTGACCGTGAGTAGTCGCACATCTCCGCAGCGATCACACCCGCCCAGCGTGCTAGTCCCGCCCGCAAAGACAAATCGAGTCCGTCGTGCGCCAGAACGGCCTCGAGCCACCGGCTACCTTCCTGCAGGTCGCTGTGGGTGTACCAGAAACGGCCCAGCGCGCTGGCGAGCCTCGCAGCCGACTCCGACCGCGATTCGAGTAGCCAGGAGAGTGCAGCCCGCAGGTTGCCGCCCTCAGCCTCGAGCCGGTCGAGCCATTCTTGCTGCTGCGGCCCGGTCAGATTCGGCTCGGCCGTCTCCGCCAGTGTCAGGAAGTAATCCGCGTGCCTGCCGCGCACCGCACCGGCCTCCCCGCTCGCTTCCAACCTCTCACGCGCATACTCCTGGATGGTCTGGAGCATCAGGAGGCGCGGGTCCCCGCGCGCGCCCTCCTCCTGCCTCAATAGGCTCTTCTCGAGCAGTGACTCCAACCCCTGGAAGGCGTCTAGATCACCGTCCGGGTCACACACCGCCTCGGCCGCCTCGAGGGAATACGTTCCAGCGAATACCGCCAGCCTAGCGAAGAGCACCTGTTCCTCCGGGCTGAGCAGCGTGTGGCTCCAGTCGATCGCCCCCCGCAGGGTGCGCTGCCTCTCAGGCA
>JACDAU010000155.1 GCA_013695265.1 Chloroflexia bacterium | reverse complement strand
GCTGCGGGATACCAGCCCGCTTATAAGAAGGTCGACTCCACGCTGCGCGGAAACATCGGCGCAGAACTTGATGCGGTGATGGACGAGGCTGGGTTCGCGCTCGCCGCGCTCGCGCCCGCGTTCCCAGCAACCGGCCGCACGACCGTGGGCGGACAACACCTGCTGCACGGCGTGCCCGTCGCCGAGACCGAGGCCGGGCGCGATCCCCGAGGCGGCGTTCGGGACTCCGCCTTGCTTCGTCTGCTCAGGGGGCAATCCCGCAGGGAAGCCGCGCTGGTTGATCTCGCGACTGTGCGGGCCGGGACGGACGCGACACTTGCCGCGCTGATGATCCTCCACGAGCGGAGAGCGGCGATCCTGGTGTTCGACGCGGAGACGGACGCGGATCTCGAAACCATCGCTGTGGCCCTTAGCCGCTGCCCACAGCGTGTCCTCTGGGCAGGTTCCGCAGGACTCGCGGCTCATCTGCCGGACACCCTCGATCTGCCGCTGACGGAGCGGAAGTCCCCCGCGTTCGTGTCGGTCGACGGTCCGATCCTGATCGTCGTGGGCACGGCGTCACACATCACCCGCACGCAGGTAGCTCGCCTCGCCGAACTCCCCGAGGTTACCATCGTCGCGCAAGACCCCTCGGCCCTCGTGGCAGGCCGGGATTCGGCACGACTCGGTGCGAAGGTCACGCAAATGCTCGCCGCAGGGCGCAACACAGCACTCACCCTGAGCGCCGAAACCACAACGAAATTGCTCCCCGCGCACATTGCCGACGCGCTCGGCGCGCTCGCTGCATCCGTGCTGCGTACGGGTCTGCCGCAGGGTGTTATCCTTACCGGAGGCGACACGGCGCGAGCAGTATGCCGTCACCTCCAGGCGACGGGTATTCGGCTGCTCGACGAGCTGGCGCCGGGGGTGCCGGTCGGCACGCTCACCGGGGCGCCGCCGCTGCTGATCGTCACCAAGGCGGGAGCGTTCGGCACACCCAGCACCCTGGTCGATGCCCTGCGGGCCTTGCAGGGAATCGGCGCCGCGCATGAGCCGGAGGCTATGGCGGGGGTGAACGAACAGGGGTGACGGCCTGCGAAGCTTTCGCATCCGTCGTGGAGCCGGAGGCACACAAACCGGAAGGGAGCAGCGCATGAGCAGACCAATTATCGGCATCACGATGGGCGATGCGGCGGGCATCGGGCCGGAGATCATCATGAAGGCGCTCGCCGACTCAGACGTTTACCGACTGTGTCGGCCACTCGTGATCGGCGACGCAGCAATGCTGGAGCGCGCCGGGCGAGTCGTGCACACCGCGCTGTCCGTTCGCTGCGTCACGCGCCCTGCCGAGGCGCGTTTCGCCGTGGGCGCTGTTGACTGTCTCAACCTGGATCTCTTGGCTGCCGATCTGCCATTCGGTGTGGTCTCCGCAGCGGCAGGCGACGCCGCGTACCAGTACATTGAGCGGGCCGTCGCGCTGGCCCTGGCTGGTGAGATCGCCGCCATCTGCACCGCGCCGATTAACAAGGAGGCGCTGCACAAGGGCGGACACCGCTACCCCGGACACACGGAGATCCTCGCGGAGCTCACCGGTGTCACCGACTTCTCGATGATGCTCGCCGCGCCGGGCCTGCGCGTTATCCACGTTACCACCCACATCGGGCTCCTCGACGCGATCGAGCGCATCGAGCCGGAGCGGGTGTACCAGGTCATCCGGCTCGCGCACGAGACACTCACCCGAGCCGGCACGGCATCACCCCGGATCGGCGTGTGCGGCATCAACCCCCACGCGGGGGAGAACGGCCTGTTCGGGCGCGGCGAGGAGGAAACGAAGATCGTACCAGGGGTGGAACGGGCGCAGGGCGAAGGTATCAACGTGACCGGTCCTCTGCCAGCAGACACCCTTTTTTATCGCGCTGGCCGGGGTGATTTCGACATCGTCGTCGCGATGTACCACGACCAGGGTCACGGCCCCATAAAGGTGCTCGGTCTCGACGCTGGCGTGAACATCACGGTCGGGCTACCGATCGTGCGCACGAGCGTCGATCATGGCACCGCCTTCGACATCGCCGGCACCGGCAAAGCCGAGGAGGCGAGCTTGAAAGCCGCCCTGCGCCAGGCCGTCGAGCTTGCACCGGATGGAGGTCGCGGAACTGATCGTGCGGGGCAGTGCTTTCTACCCTCTACATGTTAATAGGAGTTGAGACGGTTCGGTTGGGCACATTTTCGCTGTCTCTTACGAAACTCTAACCTCATCGCTGTGCCGATGTGGCTAGAGAGTGACAGGCCAGGGGCGGAGATCTGCGCCCTACTGCGGCGGGCGCAAGGAAGGATCCCGAAGGTACCCGGTGGAGGAGATGTTGCACGGGCGTTCAGTTGAACGCCCCTACGGGGTATCTGGTTTCTTCAGGGGGACGCTGCCTGCGCTGCAGAACGAGCCCTGGGTATGCGCGGTGTGCGCAACCTTGAGCTCCACTTCCTCATCTCCCGATGCGGCCGGACGGAACTCGTCGGACACCTGCCACGCAAAGCGGCTCGCGCCGGGATACGCAGCCTCGTGCCGGTTCAAGGCGGGCAGGAGCAGGCGCAGGCGTCGATCCACCCAGTCGCGGTCCCACGGCCCCTCGGCAACGATCTGCTCCGCCGCCCGAAACTCGTAGTAGATCGTCCGCCGGAGCGCCTTGCCCTCAACCGGCGGTGAACCGTGGACGACCATCACGTCGTGCAGCAGCACATCACCCGGCGCCATCTCCACCTCGACCACGCCGGGCGGATCCCAGCCATGTACCTCGGCGAGCGCGCAGATGTCCTGCAGATGCTTCTGCGTGCCAGGTATGACCCGCAGCGCCCCTGCGCCGGCGTGTGAGGCGTCCAGATACACGTCGTAGTTGAAGATACGCCATTCGCGCGGGTGTACCGCATCCTGGTGCCACGCGATCTTCTCGCCATCGCCCTCCTGCTTGAACACCATCGACTCGTACGTCGGCACGAAGTTGGGTCCACACAAGCTCTCCGCGACGCCGAGCACCTCGGGAGAACCAAGCAACTCCAAAGATGCGGGTTGCCCCTTGTTATGCACGTAGTTCACGCGATACATCGTTCGACCCTTGGGCCGCATCCCGTAGTTATAGTCGAAATAGCGCGGATCCTCGCGCGTGATCCAGGTAGAGGTCGTAGTTGAAGATGCGGTGGTTCCG
>JACDAU010000144.1 GCA_013695265.1 Chloroflexia bacterium | reverse complement strand
GCGCCTACCACAGCGAGTATCCGCCGTCCACAACGAGGATGGTTCCGGTCATGAAGCTCGACGCGTCGCTGGCGAGGTACACAAGCGACGGCCCCAGCTCCTCCGGCAGCCCCGCGCGCTGCATCGGAGCGTCCTCGATCCAGTTGCGCCGGAACTCGGGACGGTCCACCGGCGCCATGTCGGTCCGCATATAGCCGGGAGCAAGCGCGTTCACCCGCACCTTGTAGGGCGCCCATTCCGCCGCGAGGCTCTTCGTCAGGTGATGGACGGCGGCCTTGCTGGCGTTGTACGCCGGCTGCATCTGCGGGCGATTCACGATGTAGCCGGACATCGAGCCGATGTTCACGATCACCCCACTCTGCCGCTCGATCATTTGCCGGCCAACGGTCTGCGCGCAGTTCCAGAGTCCGTGCACGTTCACGTTAAACACGTCGTGCCACTCCTCCGGCGGCACCTCGGCGGCCGGTCGATGATAGCAGGTGCCAGCGTTATTCACGAGCACGTCTACGGGGCCAAGATCCCTCGTCACCGTTTCGAGCATCCGCTCCACCTGCGCGGGCACGGTCACGTCCAGGTCCACAGCGGCGGCACTCCCGCCCTTCGCGATGATGTGTGCCGCGACCTGCTCGGAGCGCTCCCGGCTGCGGGCGGCTATCGCGACGTGTGCGCCCACTTCGGCGAGCGCGTGAGCGAACGCCTCTCCGAGCCCCTGGTTCCCACCAGTGACCACAGCCACCTTGCCATCGAGCCGAAACGAATCGAGTAGCGCCATTGGCCCTCCTTTTCTCCCGTCCTGTGCCCCAGCAACCCGCAGGAAATACGCCGTCTTCGAGCAGTGGGGTGGTGCCGTCTGTGTGCCGCAAGCACTGTACCAGCTACGACCTGCCGTGCTGTTGAGTCGTCAGAGCGAATCGGTGTAGAATGTGCGTCAGCAATCGTCGGTAGCGCGCCGTCCACCGATTGGGTTGTGATCGAGCGTTTTTCGGCACGGTATGGGAAAGGGAGGAGCAAGTTGAAGATCACATTGCGCGTCAAGGAGCTCATGGACGAGCGCGGCTGGGGCGCCGACGAGTTGGCCCGCGAGGCGAGCCTGGACGAGGCGACCGCCCAGAGCGTGTACGCCGAAGAGTCGACGGAGATGGACATGGCAACCCAGGGACGAATCAGCCAGGCGCTTGGGGTGTTGCCGCACGAGATCGTCGGCGACGTCGAGGAACCGCAAGCCAGCTCCACTGAAGTGGACATGCCGCGCTCCGACGATATCCCCACCGAGAGTCGCACGGAACTCAAGGGCAGGGGCAACTAGCCCGAACAGCCGCCCCCGCGTCGGACGGGCAGATCCGTGCGCCTAACGTGCTGAGGCGCCGCTCTGAGTCTGGTCCAGTAAGAGTTCGCCGCTCAGCCGGTCGCGCTCAGGTGGATGCGAGGCACGCGCTGGGTGATTTTGTCAGACCGCATACACACTGTCGGAGCACATGAATGACGTGTCCGCGATTGTGCAGTGTCGGTCGTAGGGGCGTTCAACTGAACGCCCGTGCAACTGAACGCCCGTGCAACCCGACTACCACGCCCGTACAACCGCTGCACGACCTGCCGCGGAGATCCTTGCGTACCCCCGCAGTCTCGCGGCCTCCCCGGCCACTTGCCGCCCCACAGCGTCGCTGCCATCGATCCCCAAGACCTCGTTGGTGTTCGACCACGTACCCGAGCCTTAACCTGTGCTTAATCGCACCTTAACGGTGCCTTGCCATACTGGGTGAAATGCGGTGGGCAAGAGAGCGGCAAAGGTCCGGGGTTGCCGAACCAGCCGTGTTGCGTCGGGAGCAGTGCTCTTCTCAAGCCGCCGTTCGAGTGCTTGACACGTCATGCCGGGCCATAGTAGGGTGACAGATGTACGCCGTGGACGCGTGACGCAGCTCGCGCGAATGGCCTTTCGTATTATCGACAGGAGCGGCAGGGGTGAGCGTGGAACTACTGGTCGAGACCAAGGGGTTGACGAAGCGATACGGGTCGCGCGTTACCGCCGTCGACAGCCTCGACATGGCCATCCGGCGGGGCGAGGTGTATGGG
>JACDAU010000126.1 GCA_013695265.1 Chloroflexia bacterium | reverse complement strand
CGTCTCCAGCGCGGACCGCACGGCGGCGAGCGCGGCGGTGAGGTAGCGCTGGTTGGCCTCGTGCCAGGGTAGAGTGATGACTGCGGTCGTCATAGCGCCACCTGGGGCCCGGTATATCGCCCCGTCGTGTCCGTGGTCAGCGGGCTCTCCGCGCCATCAACCTGCACCCGAACCAGATACGCCCCCGGCTCGACGCCGCGGATCGGCACGACGATGGTATCCCCAGCATCGGGCGCACCCGGCGCGTCACGGGACGGCGCGACAAATCGGTACGACAGAGCGGCTGGGTCGAGGCCGTTCAACAGCAGAGCCACCCGCTGTGTTTTGCGGACATCCGGAGTGATGCGCAACGTGAGATCGGCGGAGCGCAGCCCACTGTGCGTGCTCGCGTTCGCCACCGTCACGGGCGCCGAGAGTTGTGGCCGAAGCACGAACGCCGCGACGTTCGACTCCACCCACCGCCGCTCCGTGGGCGGCGCGCCGAGCTGCATAGGATGCGCTACGGACACGCCCCGCACGCCAGACGGCACGCTCGCGGGGATGGCGAGGATGATCCGCGTGTCGGCGGCGTCCTCCATCACCGCCTGGACCCCGTCGACGAACGCCTCGGCGTCCTCGCCCTTCAACTGCCTGCCTTCCAGCACGAGCGCGTTGCCGGACGTGATGGGCTGGTTTGCAAGGATCGGATCGCCCGGCTGGTTCCTGGAGAGCACGCGTTCGATAACGGGCTGGTGGAACGGCACGACATAGACGCGCCGCTCCCGCACAGGCAGTGGAGACCGCACGGAACGCTTGCCCTCGATCAGCACCACGGATACCTGGTAGCCAACCGACGGGCGATACGGCGCCTTCAGCACGGACCAAAGCTTCGATGCGTCCTCCAGCGAGAGGAAATGGAGACAGATCTTGATCTGCTCGATCTGCTCGGCGAGTTCTGAGCTGGCCAGTGCAGCCAGCTCGGCGGGCAGTGCGCCACCGGCTGCAAGCGGGGTCAGGGCATCGCGAATCGCCTGACGCGTGAGCACGGGCGTTTCGTGGAGCCGCTGCATCCCGGCAGCCAGCAGGGCCTCGGCGTGGAAGTCCTGCGCGCCGTACGCCGTGAGCAGGTAGCGCAGGTCCAGCGCGAGCGGTGGGTTTGAGAGGCGTTCGCCCCGGTCATCGTGCGAGCGTAGACCCACGTTGCGCCACCCGAGATTCGGCGTGACCTCGTACAGAAAGAGATTCAGGCGGCTCGGCGCGCTGTTCTCGGTGGCTATGAGATCGGGCGCGAGGGCGGAGATCGTCACGTCTCCCACGATCCCCGTCACGTCGTCGTCCACGGCGACGTGGTTGAGCAGTCCCTTGAGCACCGATGTCGTCGCCGCGACCGCGAGGGCGCTGCTCATGATCTACTCCCGTGCTCTGCAAGGAGATACTCATCGAGCGAGAGGCGGGGCGTGGGGGCGGGCGGGCGCCGAGCGGGTGGCGTGGCAACCGGCTGCACGGCACGCACCTCGATGCGCCCGACGGTTATCCGCACCACGGGCGCGGAAGATCGGTCGTCCTCCCGGCCCGTTCGCGCGGGCGGGCAGGAACCCGTTGGGCGCGATGCTCCAACCTCGGAGGCAGCGGCCCGCTTCGCGATCATGGGCGTCGTCGCGCGCTCGGGACCAGCCACTTCGTTTGGGCCAGCAGACGGCACAGATCGGGCCGCGCGCGTTGCCGGTATGGTTGCCACTCGCCCCACCTGCGCCGCAACACGAGTCGCCGCTGGAATCGCCGGGGGAACGTGATCCACCAACTGCGCCTTGCTGGCCATTACCCGCTCCACACCGGGCGCAGGCGATGCCGGAAAATCCTTCGGGCCGGTCTCAAGGTTCGCTCGACGTGCCTTATCCAGTAACGCTGGAACCTCAATCCCGTCCGGTTCGGGTGCGACCTCGCCAAATACAGATGCGGGGCGCGCATGCTGGTCTGCTGGTGTCGGCGGAGCAACCCCGTCAGCCCCGTCGCCGCCTGGGTTCGAGGATAGTACCGGCGTGCTCGGAGGTGTGGTTCGGCCTTTCGCCACCCAGGTCGTTTGGTCCTCAGCGAGTGGCTCGGGCTGTAAAGGACCATCGCGCACCGCCGCGCCTACAGCGGCGTCCGGCGCGAACATTGGCGGGATCACGGGCAGAGCAACTTCCGCCAGCCCGAGAGTCCGCTCCACCAGTCGCGTCAGATAATCCGACATCAGCCCCCCAATTCCCGATACGCTGCCCGCCGGATCGGACTCATCGCGAGGATATACCGCTCGTGCCAGCCGTACGCGCGCGCCAGATCGTGTACCTCGCGCAGCAGCCGCCGGGCCTTCGCGGCGATCTCGACCCAGAGGAACGAGACGATGTCGAGCAGCACCTGCCACGGCTGCCCGCAGTGCGCGCACCGGAGCGTGAGCTGGAGTTCCGCCTGGGGATCCAGCTCGGCCATCCGTGCCGCCATATCCTCAACAACCTGCTCCGGCAGAACGTCGATTGATACCGAACCCCCGGCGTGACGGCACTCCAGCACGCACCGATGGAGCAGAGCGCTGCGGGCGGTGTCTGGCCCACCGTCGTCCGGGAGGTTGTGGAGGTCGTGACTGTCGGGCAGGCGGAAGGTAAGCTCGTACCCGCCGGTCGAGAGCGTGTGCGCTTGTTGCGGCGCGGCTTGCTCGGGGAGTCGCAGGTCGTCAGTGCGCAGCGAGAACTCGACCTGTCCCTGGCAGCCGGGGCACGCCGCCGTCGCAGTCATCGTGGGGCCAAACAACAGGTCGCGCACCGCAAACAGCCAGGCGTCGCGCTGGCCGATTGTGAGTGCGCCCAGTTCCTCGCGCGAGATGTCGGGGAATGCCGCACCGAGGACGGTGAGTGCCCTGACCGGCGGAGACTGACTGAGGCCCGTCTCCCAGATGTGCAGCACATCCAGTTCAGCAAGAGCGTGGATCATCACGCGGGCTCAGTGAAGGTTGGCTCGCCTGGCTCGGTCACGTCATAGTCGCGCTCCCACCCCTCGTTTTCCAGCTTCAACGTTTGTATAGCGACGGCGTTGGCGTTCGCGTCCAGGTCCGGCAGCGCCTGATACTCGGACACCCAACAGCGGAAGAGCCGGTACGCCAGGGCGAGCTGTCCCGCCTCGTTGTATACCTCAACGATGACGTCTTTGCGGAAGTCCCGGAGCGAGACCTCGCCCCCGAGCCCTGCGCCGAAGTTCCAGACCTTGTTTGCCCACTTCTCGAACTCGGTATCGTGCGTGACGCCGCGCTCGAGCGTGAGCGCATCATACTCCGTGCGGCCTGGCGACTTGCGGCTGCTGCTGGGGTCGCCACCGTCGCGATGCTTGACGACCTCTGTCGTGCGCTTCAGCGCGCCGATCTTGCTGACGCCGGCGACGTACCGGCCATCCCACCTGACCCGGAACTTGAAGTTCTTGTACGGGTCGAAGCGGGTCGGGTTGACGGTGAACTGGGCCACGGCCACACCTCCTTAGACGTCGATCTGGCCAGCCATCTGCTGGAACTTGAGGATCACGAACTCGGCCGGCTTCAGCGGTGCGAAGCCGATGACGATGTTCACGATCCCGAGGTTGATGTCGTGCTGGGTCGTGGTCTCCCGGTCGACCTTGACGAAGTAGGCGTCCTTGGCGGCCTGCCCCTGGAACGCGCCCTGGCGGAACATGTTCTGGAGGAAGGCGCCGATGTTCAGCCGCAGCTCGGCCCACAGCGGCTCGTCGTTGGGCTCGAAGACCGCCCACTGCGTGCCGCGGTACAGGGACTCCTGGAGGAACAGCGCGAGCCGTCGGATGGGGACGTACTTCCACTCCGAGGTGAG
>JACDAU010000252.1 GCA_013695265.1 Chloroflexia bacterium | reverse complement strand
CGCGTACGATGGCATGCGGGCTTACGCCCAGTCGAAAGCCTGCGATCGTCTGCTTACCTGGGCGCTTGCGCGGCGCCTCCAAGAAAGTGACGTGACCGCAAACGCTATGGCGCCCGGGCTGGTCATGACGGACCTGTATCGCGACCTGCCGCCGGAAACTCGCCTGGCACTTGAGAAGATGGGTGCACGCACTGTTCCGGAGGGTGCGGACACCGCGGTGTGGCTCGCGAGCAGCCCCGAGGTAGAAGGAGTGAGCGGGAGGTTCTTCGAGCAGCGCAAGGAGATTCCCTGTGAGTTCCACAATGAGGAGGCCGAGGAGCGGCTCTGGGGCATCTGCCAAAATCTTGCCGCGTGCCAACGGCCAGCCTTCTAGCCAGTGCTACGTGTCGCAGGTGTCGGGCATGTTGTGGACCCTGTTAGGTAAGTCGGTGGCGAGTCCTTGATGAGTCTGCTGCGACAGTCGGCAGGGACATACACGGCTCGTTCCCCTGATCCAGTGCGGCAGCCCAAGGGCCCGCCAAATGCCTGACCTAGCAGGGTCTGTTGTGGCTATGTACGGCGCAGCTTCAGCCGCGGCCTAGCGCCCGAGTCTGGCCTCGAGCTCCCTCCTGTCCACTACGTTCTGGTAGCCGCAGTTCGTACACATAACTACGACGGTCCTTCTCAGGTCATGCGGTGCCAACGCCTCCAGCCCCGCATCTCTTCGCTGCCCCGGTGCCCGCTACATGTCAAGCGCGGGGTAGTAGTTCTCGGCCCCGATCTTCCTCACATCGGTCAACCAGTCACTCCCGTACACCTGTGTCGGGTTCTGGTGCGGCCCGAGCAGATTCCAGGCCTGGCGCTTGTACGTCCAGTTGTCCGGCTGCAGGCGATAAGCTTCCTGGAAATGGTGGATGGACTGAGCGGTGCGGCCAATAATGTGCAGGTGCTGGCCGAGCTCGAAATGGGCCGCGGCCCTGGCTTCCTCCAACGAGCGAGGGCGGCTGCGGCGCAGCACTTCCTCCGGGGAGAGAGCGAAGCGGCTTGAACTGCCGTGTTCGACCCAGTCGCGCAGGGCCAGGACGTACCTGTCCGCTTCTATCCGCAGCCGCCTCACCTCCGTGATCCTCTCGATCTCCTCCGGGGAGGCATCGGGCGGGATCTCCCTGTCGACAAAAGCGGGACGCCTAGGATAAGCCGTCTCCGGTGGACGCACTACGGCGCCCTCCTCATTGATCCACACCCCGCTCGGCACGTTGACTATGCCGAACAGCTCACCGACCAGATGCGCCCGGTCGATGAGCGAGGGGTGCGCCGGCTTCGCCTCCTCGATCCACGGACGGACCGTCTCGACCCCGCCCGTGTCCATCGCGACGGTCACGATCTCGAGACCCCGGGGAGATAGCTCGGTGTACAGCTCCTGCCACACGGGCAGGTCCCGGCGACAGCCTCACCAGGACGCCCACGCGACCAGCAGCACCTTACTGCCCAGCAGGGAGCGGAGGCTGAACTGACCACCGTGGATGTCAGGCAGCACGAGATCGGGAGCCTGCACGCCGGAAAACGCCCCCCCGCCAGTCTCGGGCCCGAGGCACCACAGCCCGCTCGCCTCGTCGTGCACCAGCGGCATGCCCAGCCTGTCGGCGAGTTGCCGCACGTCGACCCGTCCATCATCGGCGAGCAGCATCGGGACACAACGATCACCCTTGCACGCGCCCTCGGGCTTGAACTGCCAACCGGTACGCCGCTCCAGCTCCGGGGGGCTTACCTCCAACGTTTCTATAATCATCAGGCAATACTCCTTTCCGTGCGCCGCCTCGTTATCGGGGTTGGGGTCAGCGCAACGCAACCCTCCGAGTAGTGTCCCCCGTTTCCCGCACGCCTCACCACCCACTCACAAGCCTCTAATGGTAGCAGGATGTGGGTAAGACGCACGCGGATTCTGGGTGTATCATCAGGATTTCGACCCGGTAGTAATATCGCGCAAGTAGACTGAGACGACATTCTCGCACCCGGCGTCGCTGCCAGACCCGTGCCTGGTTAGCGGTGGAGGGTGCTCACTCCCCAGTACACGAATGGCGCGCCAAGCATCAGGAACACTATGCCGCACGCCACGAACCATACGGCGACGTGCGGACGCACCAAGCGCCGGCGGAGGTTGTTTACGAAACTAGGGTTTCGCCCGACGTGCTCTGGCCACATCGCCGCGTGTTCACGCCTGAAGTAGATAAACTGCAGCCCCAGCAGAACGGCAAATGAGCCGAACCATAGCGACCGCAGTGGCCACGACGCCCTTCAAGGTGGTGGCCGGTAACCAGTCGGACCAGGGTTACCACGCTGGATGGGATCATCCATGGGACACGTAAAGCGGTGAGGGTTCGATGAGCTAACCGCTCGCGACCAGTTGCCTGTATCCCCCAGTCCCTGCCCTTCTCCAGAACTGGAGTTGACCCGGTTTCGTGGTTCTTCCGCGCATCGGGTGCAGGCTACCAGATGTAGTGATGGCTCGGGGCGGTCACGAGATGCCCACGGGGGCGGATTCGGTGCTGCCGAATATGGGCACAGGGTGATCGCGGGCGCGCCGACTCGCGCCGCCGGTGTTGAGGAACCGCTCGCGCAGCAAGTCGAAGTTCGCCCGACCGAACATCTGTCTCTTGATGAGCTTGAGGCGGTTCACCTGCCCCTCGACCTGTCCCTGGCTGTATGGCAGAGTCAGCCCGGCCAGCACCGCACCCACATCCTGGCGCAGCTTGACCACGAAGGCCTCGAGTTCGGGGGCGCCAGAGCCACCCGCAGCCGCCATCCAGCGGTGTAGCCCTCGCTCGGTCTCCTCTCCCTCCTCGCTGCGGACCAGCCGGGCGAACCCCTCCAGTGCTGCCGCGGACTCGCACAGCTCGGGATGCAGCGCCTTCAGGTCGTCGATAGACGCCTGCTCCTGCTTGTCGCGCTCGTGGGCGAGCAGCAGCCCGACCGACCGTTCCGGTGTCAGTCTCGGCCAAGGCTGGGACGGTCGGCATCCGGTATTCTCGCTCGCGCGCAGATGGGCAACGAGGCGCGCGACGCTGCCATACCCTCCACGATAGCCCCGCGCCGTGACCTCCCTCCACAGTTGCATCGCGTTGCGACAGCCTTGTCGCCAGCGCTCCAGGATATACGCCTCGTGCGTGGCGAGTATGCTCCTGCCTCGGGTGCGGTGGCGCCTCTGCGGAGCGGTCTCCAGGGCCATATACTTCTGGACCGTGTGCCTGTGTACCCCGAGGGCACGGGCGATCGCTGACTTGCTCATGCCACGCCGAGACAACTCCTGGATACTCTCGTACCTGTCGCGCATCTCGGACCTTGTGCGCTCGCGTGAGGCCGCGCGGTCCCGGCGTGGCCAAGGCATGCCCTGGCAGCCTGGCGCCGGGACTCGGGCCAAGCGGTCCGCGTGCCGTCTCATGATCCGCTCCACTACTTCCCCCAGGTTCTTGAGGAGGTGGAACCTGTCAGCCACCTGTACGGCACGGGGCGCTCCTAGCCTCCCTCCCTCGGCGTACTCACCACCACGATCCCGGGAGATGATCCTCACGTCCGGGTGCGCCACCAGCCACTCGGCGAAGGATCCCGCGCTCCGGTCAGGCAACAGGCCCACCGGGCGATGTCGATGGAGGTCCACCATGATGGTCCCGTACGTCCGACCCTTGCGCAACGCCCAGTCGTCTACCCCCAATGCGACGGGGTTGCTCACATCCGGCGAGGCGGATCGGCGGATGATCCTGAGCAGGGTGTCCGGGCTAATGGGCATCCCCGAGTCCCGGGCCAGCCTCGCCCCCGCCTCTCCTCCCGACTCGTGCGCGATCGCCAACAGCACACGGCCCTGACGATCGGTACGCCTCGCGCGCGGCGCCGCGACGCCACCGAGCCTCTCGCAGAAGACCTTCCTCGGGCACAACGGGCTCAGGCAGCGGAAGTGGCGTACGCGTACCAGCAGGCGCACTGGCCTCCCCATACACGGCAGGTCGGACAACGCGCGCTCGCGGTGACGATGGACGCTACGCGAAGTACAGCCACACTCAGGGCAAGGTGCGCCATCCCCCGTGGTAGTGGCCTCGATCGACACCCCGCCCTCCCCTGTAATGATGGCCCCGATGCGCAAACCATCCGGCACCAACGACCGCAGTTCCCAGTCCATTCACCATATCCTCCATCCCGAGCTTCCAAGCTCGGCACCATGATGGAGGACACCCCCCACATCTGGTAGCCTGCACCCGATGCGCGGAAGAACCCTTTTGTTGGACTAATGGCATTCGCCGGGTGAGTTATCAGCGGAGCCAGTCGGGACGGACGAACCGCGGCCGTGGGTACTC
>JACDAU010000250.1 GCA_013695265.1 Chloroflexia bacterium | reverse complement strand
GGAGGCGGGCTTCACGATCGCGGAAATACGCACGTTGTTGCACGGCTTCCCGGAGGAGACCACCCCAGCGCAACGGTGGCAGGCGTTGGCGGGACGCAAGCGCGCCGAGGTCGACGCGCAGATCGAGCAGCTCCTGGGAACGAGGCACCTGCTCGACCGGGTGCTCCAGTGCGGCTGCGCGCGGCTTGAGGACTGCGCAGGTAACGGCGAGTAGCTGCTTGACGCCCATGCAGAAGCGCCCTGGTCAGCGCAGAACCCAGTGGCGGCCTCCGTGCGGGAAGGCCGCTGCATCCGATTGGCACTGACGCCGTAACAGGAGGAACGATCCCGTGAATATTGGAGAGATGCACACGCGCAGCGATGCGCTGGGTCGGCACACCAGCTTCAGCTTCTCCTTGCCCGACCCCGCGAAGGCCGGACCGGGGCCGTATCCTGCTCTGCTCCAGTTGCACGGCGCGAGCGACGACCACCGGGCGTGGCTCACTCGCTCGAAGTTGAGCGTTTACCTCGAAAACCGGCCAGTGATCGCGATCATCCCCGATGGCGCGCTCAGCCTCTGGGGCAATCGCGGTCCGCGCGAGCGGTTTGAGGACCATGTGATGCAGCACCTGCTGCCGCTGTGCGAGGCGCTCTTCCCGGTGCGGCCCGGTCCCTGGGCGATTGGCGGGCTATCGATGGGCGGCTTCGGCGCCATTCGTCTCGGCCTCAAGTACCCCGAGCGCTTCGCATCATTCTGGGCGCACAGCAGCTTCCTGCCGGACCGCGCGATCCTCGCTGAGCGCTTCCCGGATATGACGCCCGAGCAGCAGGAGCACTTCGACGTGTACGCTATCGCCGGTGATGCGGCGGCGCGATCCGACTGGCCCCGCCTCGTGTTTGACTGCGGAACGGAAGACTTCCTGCTCGACCAGAACCGGGCGTTCCACGCGCACCTCAAGGATCTGGGCTATCCGCACGAGTACCGCGAGCACCCTGGCGCGCACACCTGGCCGTACTGGGACGAGCACGTGCAAGAGGCCGTCGAGCGGCACATGGAGGTTCTCGCACCATACGTTGACGGGCACATTCACTAGTTCAACAGCCCCAGTCGGTGGGCCGGTCCTGCGCGACGGCAGCCCGCCGCGACAGTGCGGCGTGTCGCCCGGTTGTAGCGAATCTGCTGGAGACATTGGCTTCGACGCATTCGCGTATGGCGAGAGCGCGATGTCGTAACGCTGACCGTAACGATTTCGGGATGGTCGCGACGTAGAGTAGTAACGGGATCTCACGAAGACCGCGCTTGGCCGCGGCCAGGCAGCCGAATGACGCCACTTGGGGGTGGAATCACATGGAGAGGCACCGAACAATCGTGCTGCCTCGGCGTCGTGCCCCGGCCAACGAGCAGCGCTGGACTCGTCGGCTCGGCCACTCCGGTCGGGCGGTGCTCCTGCTGTCCCTGCTGCTGATTGTCGCCAGCAGCGCCCATGTGGCCTACCGCCTTTCTCTGCCAACCGAGGGCTGGGCATATACCTCCGAGGATGTCGGGGAAGTCATCTTCACCCGGAACCTGGCCGGGGGGGCGTCGCCGCTGCATCCGGGCGACAGCCTGCGGGCGGTGGAGGGCATCGACACCGTCAGTATCGAGAGCGGGCTGGCCCCGAGGCTCTCCGACCGTTGGCAAGCGGGGACGCTGATACGCTACACCGTCGTCCGAGACGGTCGGGTCATGGACCTGGATGTGCCGCTGAAGCGCTGGACTGTGGGTGCCGTGCTCCGGTACAACCTGGGCTCGGTGGGGGGTGCAAGCGTGTGGCTGGCCGACTTGTTGATGTTCAGCATCGGTCTGTTCGTGCTCCTCAAGCGCCTCGAGGAGCCGGCCGCGAGGGCGCTGACGCTGCTCTCGGCGGCATGGCTTGCCAGTAGCATCGTTTTCGTGGTTCCGGACGGCCCGAGCACGCAGTTGAGCCGAGTCTGGCTGCTCACCGCCTTCTTTGGCTACTGGATATTCGGCGTCCTGATCGGACCCACGGTGCTCGCGCTCGCGCTCGTCTTCCCCCGGCCCAAGGGAATCCTGCGTCGTGTCCCGTGGCTGGTTGTCGTGCCCTATGTCCCGTTCTGGCTCCTGGTAGTAGCGCTGGGGCTGCGGCCCGTGATTGGCTGGGGTCTGACCCTCCTTTGCTTCCTGCTGGCGCTCGTGGCCGTGATCCACTCCGCCTTCACGCGCCACGACGCCGTGAGCCGCGCGCAGATGCTGTGGGGCGTTGGGGGCTTCCTGGCAGCGATCGCGCTGTTCCTCCCGGCGATCCTCACGGGGGTCTTGGGGCTGCTGTTCGGGTGGAGTGTGACGTCCGCTCCGCTTCTCAACCTTACCAGTGTGCTCGCCGCGCTCGCATTCCCGGCCTTCGCTGCCTGCCTGGCGATCGCCATCGTGCGCCACCGGCTGTTCGACATCGACGTGATTATCCGGCGCACGCTGGTGTACGCCACGCTGACGGTAACGCTGGTGGTGGTTTACTTCGGAGGCGTGGCGCTGCTGCGGGGACTTGTCTTCGGCGGCCAGACTTCCAGCGTGGCCATCGTCGCCTCGACCCTTTCCATCGCCGCCTTGTTCCAGCCGTTGCGGCGGCGTATCCAGAGCTTTATCGATCATCGCTTCTATCGCCGCAAGTACGACGCGGTCAGGACACTGGAAACCTTCAGCGCCAGGCTGCGAGACGAGGTGGATCTGGGCGTCTTGCGTCAGGATTTGCTCGACGTGGTGCAAGAGACGGTGCAGCCGGCACACGTGTCGCTCTGGCTGCGGCCGCCGGAGCACAACGGGTAGAAAGCTCCTTGCCACACCTCACCGCGTCTATGGGGAGCACCATTGCGTGCCCCTACGACCCGCCGACCGGCCCTTGCTCCAGGTCGAGCACGGAGCCGGTGACGAGCGCGCTCTCGCCGGAGGCGAGGTACAGCGCGGCGAGCGCGATGTCCCGAGGGGACAACAGCCGCCCGAAGGGCCGCGTCGGCAGCGCCGTCTCCAACCAGTCCTCCCGCCCCGTTTCCTTGGTCCGTACCCGCTGCTCGCCTTCCGTGAGCGTCCAGCCGACGTTGATCTGGTTCACGCGGATATGATCGCGGCTCACCTGCTGTGCGACGTTCTTCGTGAACGTCATGAGCCCGCCTTTGGTGACGGAGTACGACGTGAGGTTCATCCCGCCGATGTATGCGTTCACGGAGCCGATGTTCACCACGGCCCCACCGCCGCGCGCCCGCATCAGCGGCAACGCCGCCTGCGTGAGCACAAACGGCGCGCGCAGGTTCAGCGCCATCTGCCGGTCCCACAACTCGATGCTCGTTTCGTCTATGGTGCCGCGCGTGAAGTCGCCCGCGTTGTTCACGAGAACGTCCAGCCCGTTGAACACCTCGCCCGCTCGTGCCACAAGCCCCACGCACGCCTCGGGGTCCAACAGGTCCGCGACATGGAACGCGAGCCGGTCCGCCGGGACGCCCGCTTCCTCGATCTCCCGCAGCACCCGCGCGCCCGCCTCGGCGTTCCGTCCGTGGATCAGGACGCGCGCGCCCTCGTGCGCGAAAACGGTTGCGATGCCCGCGCCGATGCCGCTCGTCGAGCCCGTGACGAGCGCGACCTTGCCTTCCAGCCGTCCTGCCGTGGATCTTTGTATGTTCATGGTGTCAGTACCGCCTTCACAACGTCTCCCGTGTGCATTCCGTCGAACGCCTGCCGCCACTCCGCGAGCGGGGCGCGCACGCCCACCAGGGGCGCAACATTGAGTTGCCCCGAGGCCAGCAGCCCGAGTACCCGCTCCCAGGTGCTGTGGTTGTGGCTGAACGCGCCGTTCAGCGTCACGGCCTTCTGCACGAGCGGGTCGAGCGAGAAGCCGAGCGGACCGGGTCCCCAGCCGACCTTGGTGATCTGCCCCATCGGGCGCACGGCCGCGAGCGCTAACTCGAACGCGCTCGCCGCCCCCGCCGCGTCGATGACGAGGTCGACGCCCAGCCCGTCGTCCGTGCCGCGCACCGTCTCCAGCGTATCCATGGTGTCGATCTCCACCGTATGCGACGCCCCGAGCGTGCGCGCGAGCGCCAGCCGGGACGCATCCCGCGAGAGACCCGCGACGATCGTCGTGCCCGCGCCGCGCAGCCGCGCCATAAGCAGACACAACAGGCCGATTGGACCCGGACCCAGGACGAGCACCGAGTCACCGGGGCGGAGGGCCGAGCGCTCGACGACCGCGTTGTACGCCACGCACGCGGGTTCGGTGAGCGCCGTGGTCTCGAACGGCAGGTGATCGGGGATGCGATGGAGGCAGCGGGCGGGCACGCGCACGTATCCGGCCATCGCGCCGTCAATGCCATACCCAAAGCCCTTGCGGTGGGGGCAGACGTTATAGTTGCCGGAGCGGCATAGTGGGCAGACGCCGCAGATAAACGCGGCGGTCTCAGAGACCACGCGGTCACCCTCCTGCCAGGACTGAACGCCGGGGCCGAGCGCCGCGACCGTGCCTGTGAACTCGTGGCCGAGCACGACCGGGGTAGCCACCGGCCACGACTGCGTGGCGTGGAACTGATGTACGTCGCTGCCACACACCCCGACCGCGCCCACAGCGAGCACGGCCTCGCCCTCGCCCGGCTGTGGCTGCGGCAGCTCGCGCAGTTCCACCTCTCCCGCCGTGAGGCCATACTGCACGACCGCCGGCATCATCGGCTCGCTCATAGCGCCAGCCAGGGTCCGGACTCTCCGGAGCAGCATGCAAGCTCAAACATCGTTCTCTCCGTCCGTCTGACTCGTCACCCAAACAAAGCGCGACACCACCACTCCGTTCGGCGCAACGCCCTCCGCTTCGCCCGCAACCGCGTACCCCCAGCCGCGCAACATTTCCCCGACCGGCAGCGGCCGAGGCGTTGGCCTGCTGGCGCTGCCGTAGGACCGGAGAATCAGGCGGCCCTCCGGCAAGACAAACTCCCGCAGCAACCGATCCACCATCTGCTCCTGGCGCGCCGGGGGCACGCTCTCCAGCCCCACGCCCACGTAGTCGAACCGGAACGGCGATCGCCAGTCTATCACGTTGCCGGTGAAGATGCGGTCCTTCCAGTGGGGCAGGCGGTGTCGGGCGAGGTCCGCGATTGCCGACGAGAAGTCCAGGCCGTATGGCTCGATGCGGTATCCGTCCTCCGCTGCCCAGCGGGCGATGTCCTCCATCAGCAATCCGTTTGCGCACCCCACGTC
>JACDAU010000037.1 GCA_013695265.1 Chloroflexia bacterium | reverse complement strand
GTAGTCAGCGGCGAGCATCCACCAGAGTCGCTCGTCCAGCGGGCACAACTGCCCCAGGAGAGACGACAGCGGCTGCGCCACCTGCCGCCATCGTCTCACCACGCACAGCGCACGATCGCCCGGTGCGCCGCCCGATCTCTGCTTCCACCGGTAGCGCACTTTCATCCGAGCAGGTCAGCCGGGAAATGCGTTATATCCGGCGTGACCTTCTGAAGCTGCTAATTACGACGGGCGTCGTGCTCCTGTTCATCATCGCCGCGAACCTCGCCATCAACTAGCAGCGGGCTCACGGCTTCACGTACGCCTTCCGCAGTCCGCTCGTGCATCTCCTTCCGTTCGGGCTAGACGCCTTGCTTGCGTCGCTACTCCTCGTTATCGCCCGTGTCATCCGGCTCCGTCAGAGATTCCGTCTGCGGTTCGTCAGTGTCGTCATCGGGGTCGGTCTCCGCCATGATCTCCTCCTCGACCGAGGCTGGGACGGCGCTGCCCAGAAGCGCGGCTCGATTTTCCGGCGCGAGCCGAGTGAGTGTCGGGAACGGTAGCCGTCCATGCGTCTCGGGACTTCGGTAGGTCTCCCGAAGCAGCACGCGGACAATATCATGGCTCGCGTTCACGACATCCGCAGAGTACTCATTCCTCTCGCGAATCAGCTCAATGAGCCGGTGCGCTGTTTTCGCCGGTACGAGGCCTACAGCATCACCACTGCGGGTGTACAGCCGCAGGTATGGCCCTTCTACCTGCAAGTGCAGGCTATCACCAGGGAGGATCGTGGCTATCTGCTGGGCCGGACTGAGTTCTTCCAACTCTATGACGTCGGCTCTGCCCGTCTCCATCACGAAGTTCTCCGCGCGGATGTTCACCGGGTCCGACTCCCCGACCACCTCAGCGTCCACGCTCTCCAGCACACCACGGAGGCGGGCGCTATTGCGTAGCGCGATGGCGTTCGAGGGATCAATCTCGACCGCGTGCTGGTAAGCGTCGAGCGCCTCGCGCAGCCGGCCAAGCTTTGTGAGCGAGCGGCCAACCCGATTGTGCGCCGAGACATCGCGCGGATCCATCTCGATCATTGTGCGATTTGTCTGGAGCGACTCATTCCACAGCCCGTGTTCACTTTGCTCAAGAGCAGCCTCCAAGAGCTGCGCTCGGGTCCGTGTCTCTTGTGTTTCGGTGGTGGTTGTATCAAATGTCAACGGCTCTTACGACTCCTTATGCTCGGGTGCCGGCCAACTCCCTGGTCCGTGTCAGTTCCGACTGCATCGACCAGGCACCCGTCTGTGTAATTGTCACCGGAACCGTCCGCCCGGCAAGGTCTTCTGGAGAGTCCAGGAATACCAGCTTGTTGGTTCGCGTGCGACCCTTCCACTTGCCGCGCTGGATCCCCTCAAAGAGCACATCCGTCGTTGTGCCCAGCAGCGCAGCGTTGATCTCGTTTGAGACCCGCTCGTGCTGCGCGTCCAGCACCCGATATCGCCGCTGCTTCTCCTCCAGTGGAACTGGGTCGCCGAGTTCATACGCCTTTGTGCCCGGCCGCGGCGAGTACACGGCGGTGTGAACCGTGTCCAGGCGCAACTCCTCCAGAACGTCGTACGTCCGCTCGAACTGTTCCTCGGACTCCCCCGGAAAGCCCACGATTATATCCGTCGCAATACTTACGCTGGGAATGATGCGCCGCGTGCGCTCAACGACCTCATAGTACTGCTCAATCGTGTATCCCCGGCGCATCGCGCGTAGCACTGCGTTGTCACCGGCCTGGAACGGGATATTGATATGCTCACACACCTTCGGCAGGTCCGCTACTGATTGCAATATCTTGTCCGTCATCGTACGCGGGTACGACGTCAGAAAACGAATACGCTCTATTCCGTCTACCGCATGCACTGCGGTCAGCAGGTCCGCAAGGTCCGGCTTGCCGGGCAGGTCGCGCCCATAGTGGTTGATTGTCTGGCCGAGCAGGGTCACTTCTTTCACGCCCCGCTGTGCGAGTGACTGCACCTCGTCGACAATCTCGGACACGGGAATCGAGCGCTCGCGCCCACGGCGGTATGGCACGACACAGAAGCTGCAAAACTTGTTGCAGCCCATCACGACCGGCACGAACGCGGTTACGGCGGAGTCCGCTGTAAGGTCGTACAACTTGGTTCCCCACTCATCGTCCACGGGTGGAACGGAGGCCATCAACTCCCCAACGTCGCCAGCCGGGATGAAGTGGTCCACCAGCGGGAACTGCCGATGGAGCAATTCGCGATCGGGATGCACCATGCAACCCATCATCACGACGATGGTGTCGGGACTGCCCTGCTTATGGCGGGCGAGTGCGCCGACTTTCCCAGCGGTACGCCGCTCCGCGCTGGCGCGCACGCTACACGTATTCAGAATGACAACGTTCGCGTCCGACACTTCCTCCGTGCGCGCGTAGCCAGCCTCCCGCATCGCATCCGCAGCTCGCCCGCTATCGGCGACGTTCATCTGGCAGCCAACGGTCCAGATATAGAAGTTGTTCGCTGTCATGCCCTCCCCTTGCGCACCCTTGTCCGGCCATATTGCCGCATAATCTGCAATTATAGCCCCCGCGTAGGAGTCGCGGCAAACGACGCGGGCGAGCGCAGCGCCGCCTCGATGGCAGCCAGCAACGAAGGTTCTTCCTCGGGCTGGACCGTACGGGGATCAAGCCAGACCCTGTCCCGCTCGCTCCGCGCCATCACGGGCGTGGCACCCGTGCGGAGACGCTGGGTCAGCGCATCAGGTGACAAGCCGTACTCAGTGGAGTCCAGAACCAGCGCGAAGCCTGGCAGTTCGGCGTCCGGCAGCGAACCACCGCCGACCGTGGAAGCACACGGACAGACCGCGAGGCCCGTGAGCGGGAGTCCGTCCCGCCATCCCTCGGCACGCGCCCAGACCTCCTCCGCTGACAGTCCGAGCATGCGC
>JACDAU010000026.1 GCA_013695265.1 Chloroflexia bacterium | reverse complement strand
CCGCCATGCTGGGCGTGCATGCGCTAATCGGCGTCGGCGAGGCGCTGATCACCGTGGCGGCGCTCGCGTTTATACTGCGGACGCGCCCCGACCTGGTGGAGGCGGGCCGCGCTCGGGGCGGCCGCGGATGGGTTGCCGCGGGGCTCGCCGTCGCGCTGGCCGTGGTGCTCCTGGCGCCGCTGGCTTCTGCGGACCCCGATGGCCTGGAACGGGTGGCCTCGAATCTCGGCTTCCTCGACCAGGGCGAGGGGGCGGTGTACACCATCTTCCCCGACTATATCGTGCCCTTCCTCGGCGAGACGCCGCTCTCGACGATCGTCGCCGGGGTGCTGGGGGCGCTGCTGGTTGCCGCCCTGACCGTGGGGAGCGCATCATTGGTGCGCCGTGCGGGCAGATCTGAGCCCGAGCCCGAGAGGCCGGTCCCCTGACGATGCGGGCACTGCAGCTCGAACGGTACGTTGCCGGCGATAGCCGGGTCCACAGTCTGGACCCCCGGGTGAAGGTGGTCATTACCGTCCTCTTCATCGTCTCCAACGTCCTGCTGCCGGACGGGGCCTGGCTCGCCTTCCTGCTCGGCTGGGCGCTGGTGCTGCTGAGTAGCGCGCTGACGGGCCTGGGACCCGGCTATGCGACGCGGCGCTCGTTCGTGGCGCTCCCCTTCGCTCTGGCGGCGGTCAGCGCGATCTTCGCACTCCCTGGCCGGCCTCTGTTCGCCTGGACACTCGGCCCATGGCATCTCGTGGCGACCGACGCAGGGATGATCCGCTTTGCGAGCATCGTCGTGCGGAGTTGGCTGTCGGTCCAGATGGCGATCCTGCTCACGGCGACGACGAGTTTTCCCGACCTGACGCATGCCCTGCGCCACCTGCGCATCCCCCGGCTCCTTGTCCAGATCACGGCGCTCATGTACCGCTATCTGTTCGTCCTGACCGAGGAGGCCTCGCGGCTCGTGCGCGCACGCGCGGCGCGGAGCGCCCGCCCGGTGTCGGGAGAGGGTGGCGGATCGCTCGCCTGGCGCGCGCGGGTGGCCGGCAACATGGCGGGGAATCTGTTCCTGCGGAGCTACGAGCGGAGCGACCGGGTACACCACGCCATGCTCGCGCGCGGTTACCGCGGCGAGTTTCGGACACTCAACCCGCACCTGATGCGCCGCGAGGACTGGACAGTTGGGATGCTCGCGATGCTGTTCCTGCTCCTGCTCCAGGTGATTAGCCGCACGGGATCCCTGTAGCGAATGGATGATGCTTCCCCATGGGTCCTCGCCATCGACGATCTGCGCTTCAGCTACCCGGACGGACGCGCCGCGCTGCATGGCGTATCGCTCTCTATCAGCAGAGGCGAGAAGGTGGCGCTCGTCGGGCCGAACGGCGCGGGGAAGAGCACGCTCCTGCTCCACTTGAACGGAATCCTGCGCGGCGTGGGAAGCGTCGTGGTCGGCGATCTGCCGGTGATCGAGTCCACCCTGCCTGCCGTCCGCGGGAAGGTCGGCCTAGTTTTCCAGAACCCCGGCGATCAGCTCTTCTCGCCGACGGTGTTCGAGGACGTCGCCTTCGGCCCACTTCATATGGGGCTGCCCGAGGAGGAGGTGCGCGCGCGCGTGGACCGGGCGCTGCGGCAGGTGGGGATGGACGGGTACGCCGACCGGATGCCGTACCACCTGAACGCCGGCGAGAAGAAGCGCGTCAGCATCGCGACGGTGCTCGCGATGAATCCGGAGATTCTGGTGCTCGACGAGCCGTCCTCTGGACTGGACCCTCGGGCCCGCCGCGGACTCATTACTTTGCTCGACTCGCTCCCTCTCACCATGCTGGTATCCACCCACGATATGCCGATGGTTCGCGAACTCTTCCCACGCGTCGTGGTCATGTCTGAGGGGCGAGTCGTGGCCGACGGACCGGCGGAGCGGTTGCTCGGCTGCGCCGAACTCCTGCGGGTTCACGGCCTCGAATACCCTTAACGGAGGACGCGGGCGGGCATCCGAGCCGGGCCGAGCGCCGGGCTTCGCCGTCTTGGGGCAGCGCTGCCACCTCAGAGCTGCTCCCGCCGCTGCTCCGCCTTGAGCCGGGCCACCACCTTGCGGACCTCCTGAGCGCGGCTCTTCGGACATACGAGCACCGCATCGCCCGTGTCTACGACGATCATGTCCTCCAGCCCGATCGCGGTAATCAGCCGACCAGCGCTGTAGACGAAGGAATCGCGGCACCCGAACGCCATCGCGTCGCCGAGCAGCGAGTTGCCATCCTCGTCCCGTGGGCTGAACTCCGCCAACGCCGCCCA
>JACDAU010000018.1 GCA_013695265.1 Chloroflexia bacterium | reverse complement strand
CGGTGCAAGTCCGGCGCTGTCCCGCAACGGTATGCGATCCTCGCGAAGCCCGAATACCTGCCTTCACCTTTACGCCAATATCCCTTCGAGCGAGAGGGCGCGGCAGTCGGGACCCCGTGATCCCAACGAGCGCCTTGCCTTACCCCCCGGGTGGCAAGGTTTTTTGTCGGGTTGCGCTGTTCTCTCTCCACCCCGTATCGCGTAACGACGGGACGCGGTGAGAACTGGAGAGAAACGTGTCACGACTCGGAGCCATAGCACTTTCCCTGGCCTTTCTGACCCTCACGGCCTGCGGTACCGGCAGCGAGGCGACGCCTGTCCGCTCGGTCGGCCCCACGACGGTCTTAACCAACACCACCAGCGCGGCGGCCTCCCCCAACGTCGGAGCTGTCGAACCGGCCACGCCGGTCGGAACGGGTGAAACACCAACCGTGGCCGCAACGGCCTCACCCGCAGTGTCGACTGCAGAGCCAACCGCGCCTAAAGCCAAAGTGTTCTTTCCGTTTGCGTACAAAGATGCCAACAACCGCACGGTGACCTTGAAGCGACAACCGCGGCGCATTGTCTCGCTTTTCCCGGTGAACAACGAGACCCTCTTCGCGATCGGCGCAGGAGAGCAAATCATTGCAGTAGATGACTTCACCGCGTTCCCGAACGCGTCGGCGGAGAAGTCAAAGGTCGGTGGCGCCAACTTCAAGTTCAACACGGAGAAGATCGTCGGGCTTGATCCCGACCTGGTCATTACGAGCTTTGGGACCGAGGAGATCCTCGACAAGGCGCTTCGCGACGCCGATGTGCCCGTACTCGCCACGCCGTATCCGACCTCCCTGGAGGCGACGTACGATCTGGTTCGCGACCTGGGCAGAATCACCGGGCACAGCGAGGCGGCGGACCGGCTGTCGACCAGGCTTCGCGGGGAAATCCAGGACGTACAGCGGCGGTCCGCGAAGGCACCGAAGACGCCGGTGTACTACGAGACCGACGCCAGCACGCCCGGCAAGCCGTTCACCGTAAACAAGGGCACCCTCGGCGAGGAGCTGCTCATCGCGGCAGGTGGGCGCAATGTGTTCAGCGCGGTCAAGGGTGGGCAGGTGAGTTTTGAGTCGATCGTGAGTGCCAAGCCAGAGGTCATCCTGCTCGGCGACGTGAAGGGTTATGTGCCGGAGAACTTCTTCAGCCCGACATCGGTGCAAGAGGTGAAGCAGCGCAAGGGCTTTGGCGCCATCCCGGCCGTGCGCAAGAATCGCGTCGTGCCCATTTACGTAGATCGTCTCGTCCCCGGCCCGCGTCTGGGTCAGGGTCTGCGCGACCTCGCGGTGGCCATCCATCCCGAGATCTTCGGGGAGCGATAACGAATGAACGCGCGGGGTACGGCGGCGCCGGCGCTTCAGGGCACTTTGCCGGCGCGCCTGCGGCGTCCACATCCCGCCCTGGTACTCGGCGTTCTGGCAATTCTGTCGGTCCTCTCCATCCTCGTCGGAGCGGCACTGGGGAGCGCGGGGATTCCGGTGCGGCGCGAGGTCCTCATCCTTCTGGACCTGACGGGGCTTTTTCCTTTTGAGCGCGCGTGGGATGAGACGGAAGTGGCGATCCTCCTGCAACTCCGACTGCCGCGGGTCGTCGGGGCGTTCGTAGTGGGAGCCGGGCTCGCGACCGCCGGTGTTCTGATGCAGGGCGTCTTCCGCAACCCACTCGCCGATCCGTACGTCCTGGGCTCCTCGGCGGGGGCGGGTCTCGGCGCGGTCATCGCTCTCACTCTTTCGGTGCCCTTCGCGGCGCTCGGATTCAGCCCGGTTCCGGTGTTTGCTTTCGTAGGTGCACTGACGTCGACGCTCATCGTATATGCACTCGCGCGGGTCGGACCGCGTACGCCGCCGATGCATCTGTTACTCGCGGGTGTCGCGGTAAGCTCGCTCCTGGCCTCCGCCATGAGCTTTCTGATGCTCTATAGCCGCGTGGCGCAGACCCAGCTTCAGAGCATCTTCGCCTGGCTGCTAGGTGGCGTTGCGCTCTCCGGTTGGCAGGAACTGCGCCTGCTCCTCCCGCTGCTGGCTCTCGCGCTTCTCGCCGCCTGGACGATGGCCCGCCCGCTCGACGCGTTTGCAGTGGGGGAGGAGGGTGCGGCGAATCTCGGCATCGGCGTGGAGCGGGCAAAGGTGCTCACGATCGCGGTCGCTGCGCTGCTCACGGCGCTGGCTGTCTCTATCAGCGGCCTCGTCGCTTTCGTCGGTCTCATCGTGCCGCATGGCGTTCGCCTGATGACCGGCCCCGGCCACCGTCTGCTTATCCCTTCGTGCGCGCTCGCGGGTGGCGCGTTCCTCGTGATCGTCGACCTGCTGGGCCGCACGATCGTTCAGCCAAGCGAGGTGCCGGTTGGGCTGCTCACCTCGCTGCTCGGTGCGCCCTTCTTTCTGTGGCTTCTGCGACGCACGCGTGGAACGTACGCCGCGTGAGCGCCGGTCTAGAACTCGCCGCCGTTACCTTTGGGTATGGCGGCACGCCGGTCCTCAAGGGCTTCTGCCTGAGCGTGCAACCCGGCGAGGCCGTCGCCCTGCTCGGGCCGAACGGCTGTGGCAAGACGACGCTGCTCCGCCTTGCCTCCGGCGTCCGGCACGCAGACCAGGGCGCCGTCCTCGTCGGCGGGTGCCCAGTGCGTCGGTATGGACGCAAGGAGCTCGCGCGGATCGTGGCCACGCTTCCACAGGAGCTCGACGTGCCGCCCGGCTGGAGTGTACGCGAGGTCGTCGCCCTTGGCCGTACCCCGCACGTCTCCCTGCTTGGCTCCGCGACGTCAACCGACCGCGCTAGCATGGACTGGGCGATGGACCTGGCCCGCTGTACCGACCTCGCGGATTGGGAGTATGGAACGCTGAGCGGTGGGCAGAAGCAACGCGTCGCGCTGGCGATGGCCGTGGCCCAGCAGCCGCGGCTGCTCCTCCTAGACGAGCCCACTTCCCACCTGGACCTACGCTACCGTGCGGCGCTGCTCGACGCCATACGGGAACTGCACGAAGGGCTGGGACTGACCGTCCTCGCAGCGATGCACGATCCCACGCTCGCCGCGCTGTACTTCCCACGATTGCTGCTAATCGC
>JACDAU010000541.1 GCA_013695265.1 Chloroflexia bacterium | reverse complement strand
GACGAATCCGGATCTGTTCAGGCTGCTCGCAAAGTCTCAGCGTGACGCTCGGCGAACGCGCGGGAGTAGATCAGCCCGCACTCCGGGCAGACGAAAGCGCCCAGCGCCAGGTATTCCTCGGGCACGTTGTCTCTGAAGTCCGCGGCTGTCAGTGGTCGCAGTGTGTGGGTTTGGAGGCAGGTTTTCGGGTCTTGCATCGGTCGCTCCTTCTATGTCAAGCATAGGGGGAGGGGTGTTCGGATGTAGGGTCAGGGTGAGCGCGAACCGTGCGAGGGATGTCGGCGTGGGGCGGAGGCAAAGAGGCGGACTGTGGAGCGGCTGAGGTTAGGCTGAGGGGTCGGAGTCGCGACCCATACCTTTCGCGATCTCCTCGAGGACCTTGTGCTGTGCCTCTAGTTGTGACTCCAAGGCCCCTACCTTGACCAAGAGATCCCGATTGGTCACGTCGCTCTCGGTTCCGCTCTCGACAAAGTAAGCTGCAATCCCTGCTGTAAGCATCCCGAAGAGCGCAATCCCCACAATCATCAGGAACACGGCGACGGTGCGCCTCTCGGGTGTGACAGGGAACTTGACGCGGTAGCCCACCGTCGTCACCGTGGTGGCTGCCCACCACAGAGCATCGCCGAAGCCGTGTATCGAGCCGTCGGCACCGCGCTCGAAGATCGCGACCAGTGCCGCGCTGACAAGCACGGCACCCAGCCCGACCACAAGCACATACGTGCCGCGATATGGCCCCATCACTCGCCTGAGCCCTATCGTGCCTCGTGCGAGAAAGGGCAGGACCCGCAGGACGCGCAGCACCCGAAGGGGCCGGAGGAACGGCACGACGACAATCACCACGTCGAGCCAGTGCGCCCGGAGGTACGCCCACCGGCGCTCGGCGACCGCAACCTTGACCACCAGCTCGGCGGCGAACAGCGCAACAATTATGTACTCAGCGAGCGTCGCACCGTTGCGGACGGACGGCGAAACGCCGGGGATGTATCCGGCGGTGAACACGGGTATGTACAGGATCGCCAGGCACAGCATCGGCAGCTCGGTGACGCGGTCGATGCGCTGGGCAAGGTTGGGATGGCGGTGAATATCCATAGTGCGGACTATTGCTGCAAATGCCGCGCTGCGAGTCCGCAGTTGGCTGGCTGGGGAACAGGGATTCGAACCCCGATTAACTGATTCAGAGTCAGTCGTCCTACCATTAGACGATTCCCCAACGCGGCGCACACGCCCGGTGGTTGCTCGCATAGTTTAGCAAACGACTCCTGTGGTGGCAACCCCAAGCGCTCCCTTGAGGGGCTCGCCCAAGGCATCCACAGAACCTGCTGGTTCGGGGCACGCGGCACTGTCCTGGCTGCGTAGATGCATTCCGCCGGGTGTGGGTATCACGCTGTGGCGCGGTGGGCCTCCGCCTCGTCGAGCTGCAGGCTGAGCACCTTGCTGATCCCGCTGGCCTCCATTGAGACGCCGTACAGCCTGCTTGTCCGCTCGATCGTGCCTCGGTTGTGGGTTACGACGATGAACTGCGTGTCGCGCGCAAGCTCTTCCAGCAGGTCGCAGAACCGGCCGATGTTGCTCTCGTCGAGCGCAGCGTCCACCTCGTCGAGCACGCAGAAGGGCGCACCCCCCGCCTGAATCAGCGCGAACAGGAGCGCGCACGAGGTGAGCGCCCGCTCGCCGCCGGAGAGCAGCGAGAGGTTGCCGAGCCGCTTGCCGGGTGGCTGCGCCTGGATCTCCACGCCGACGGTGTCCCCTTTGCTCACCAACGCGAGCTGCGCCGTGCCGCCGTTAAATAGCCGCGCGAAGTTAGCCCCAAAGCGCTCCGACACCACGCTGAACGTTTCCGTGAACCGGCGCTCCATCTGCTCCTCGATCGTCCCGATAAGTCTTTGCAGGTTCCCCTGTGCGGTCTGAATGTCCGCGAGCTGACGCTCCAGGAAATCCGCCCGCTCCTTGATCTCGTTGTGCTCGTGGGCGGCGAGCGCGTTCACTGGGCCGATGCGCGCCAGCCTGTCCGCCGTCCGCTGGATGCGTGTCTCCACGTCCTCCGGCGCGGAGAGACCTGTGGGAATCTCCGCGTTCCCCGTCTCCCGCGCGGCGCGCTCCAGAAGGCCGGCGTGCGCATCCTCCGCCCTCTGGACCCGCAGCGTAGCATGCATGCGCGCCTCCGCCCCCTGCACGGCCCGCGCGCTTGCCTGGGCCGCCGCCTCGCGCACCTGCTCCAGTTCCTGCCTCTGGGTCCGGAGCGCCGCTCGCGCGGGCTCGATGTACTGATCCAGCTCGCGCAACCGTGCCCGCACTGGCGCCAGCCGCTCCTGACACTCGCGCATCTCGCGCTGGGCCGTCTCGGCGAGTTCCGCTCCGGCGGTGACGACGCGCCCGTGACGCACCTGCTCCGCCTCGGTGGTCCGCAGCGTCTCCTGTGCCCTCGTCCTCGCGACCTGTGCGGACCGTAGGCGCTCCTCGACGACTGCGAGCCCCGTTCGGAGCGCCGCGAGGAGGGATGCCGCATCCCGCGAGTCCTGTTCGAATGCCCCAGCGGTGTGAACCGCTCGCTCCAACGTCCTGGAGGCCGCACTTGCGCGCTCCTCCCCGGCGCGCTGGTTGTCCCGAGCAGTGTTCAGCCGGGATCGCAGCGTTTCGCACTCAGTGGCGGCACGGTCGACGGTCGTGCGCAGCCACTCTTCCCGCTGGCGGAGCCGGTCCTGCTCCCTGCGCACTCCCTCCAGTCGCGACCCCGCATCGCGGGCAGCGTGGACCGCCGCCTGCTGTTCCTGCTGCGCGCGGCGTTCCCGTTCGGCCAGGGCATCGCGGTTCTGCTCAACTGTTCGGAGCGCGTGTGCCGTCTCTTGCAGCTCGCGTTCCGCCCGCTCGATCTGGGCAGGCAGCACCCGAAGCTCGCGCTCCCGCGCCAGCATCCCGCTCTCGCGCACGGGCGCACCGCCGGTCAACGATCCACCCGGACGCAGCGTTTCCCCACCGAGCGTGACCACTGCGCTGATCCCGACCATGCGCTGAACGATGGAGCGCGCCGTGGGCAGGTCTTCGACGATCAGAACCCGGCCCAGCGCGTGCATGAGCGCGGGGCGAATCTGTGGTTCGGTGTCCACGAGTTCCGCCGCGATGCCGACGATTCCCTCAGCCGCCGGTAGACCCGGCCGCGTGGGCGGACGCAGCGTGTCGAGCGGCAGGAACGTGACCCGGCCCGCACCGGAACGCTTCAGCAGAGCAATGGCTTGCTCCGCGTCCGCCCAGTGACGCGTGACGACGTTTTGCAGCGCCGCGCCGAGCGCGGACTCCACCGCTTGCTCCAGGCGCTCGGGTACTACGATCACCGAGCCCAGCGTGCCGACGATACCGGCCAACTCGTGGTTCGCCGACGCACGCACCACGGCTTGCGCGCCGCGATTGAGGCCGGCTCCGGAGTGGTGCATCTCCGACAGGAGCGAGTGCCTGCTCCGCTTCTCTCGCACTTCCGCGCGCGCTGCCACCAGCCTCGTATTGAGACGGGCGTGCTCTTCGGAACTCCGCTGAACCGCGTGTCGGACCTCCTCGACGGCGGCGTCAGCGCGAACGACGGCCTCTCGTGCGGACTGAGCCGCCGCATCGAAAACCTGTTCGCTGCTGGTGCCAGCGTCGAGCGCGCTTCGCTGCTCCTCCAGAACCTTCGCCTGCGTATGATGGTCTGCTTCAACGGTTTCGAGGCGCTCCGTGAGGGTGTGTATCAGCTCGCGCGCTTGCCTTGCGTCCTCCTCGTGCTTGTGTGCCTCGGCCCGTAGCTGGCTCAGTTCCGCCAGAGCGACCTGTCGCTCACCCCTGCGCTTCGCTTCGCGCTGTTCCACCTCAGCGAGTTCCTGCCGGGCCAGTGTAACTGCCGCGCTCGTGTGCTCATACGCGGAAGCCGCCACCCCGAGCGCCTTGCGCGTAGCATCCACGACCGCCGTGGCTGCCTCGTGGCGCGACCCCGCGCCCGCCAGTTCCCGCGCGCGCTCTGCTGCCCGGTACTCGGCCTCGCGCAGAGCCCTCTCGCGCGTGTCCTCATCCCGGCTCAGGAGGGCTCGCTCTCCGTCCATGCGCGAAAGTTCGGTTTCGGCTGCGCGTACGCTTTGCCGGAACGTTAGTTCTTTCTGGTTGCACGCCTCGCTTTCCGCACGACGGTTGCATACGTCCTGTTCTGCAGCAGCAAGCTCCTGTCGGGCGGTGTTAAGCGCGTGCTGCGAACGGGCCAACTCGTGGGAGTAATAGGCAAGCTGCAGGTCGCGCATGCTCTGCTCCTCGGCCTCCCGCTCCCGTGCCTGCCGTGCCTGCCGTGCCAGCGCACGCAGCCGGGGAGCGAACTCGGCGAGGAGGTCGCTAACACGCGTTGCGTTTGTTTGCATCTCGGTGAAGCGGCGCAGGGTCTCGTCCCGGCGGGCGTAATGTTGTGTGATGTCCGCAGCTTCCTCGAAGAGGCTACGCCGGTTCTCCGGGGTGAGCGAGAGCGCGGCGTCTGCGGTTCCCTGGCTGACAACCGTGTACCCTTGTCCCATCGCGGACACCAGCGCGATGATATCCCGAAGGCGCACCCGGCTGCGATTTATCATATACTCGTTCTCGCCGCTGCGGTACGCCCGGCGGGTGATGGTGACCTCGGCGTACTCTATGGGCAGGAAACGGTCGGAGTTGTCGAAGGTGATGGAGACTTCCGCCATCCCGGTGGCGGCGCGGCCCTTCGTACCGGACCAGATGACGTCCTCGGTGCGCTTGCCCCGCAGTTGGGAGTAGCTCTGCTCGCCGAGCACCCACCGAACGGCCTCCACGACGTTGCTCTTACCCGAGCCGTTCGGCCCG
>JACDAU010000540.1 GCA_013695265.1 Chloroflexia bacterium | reverse complement strand
TCGTAGGGATGTTCAATTGAACGCCCCTGCAACCGCCTCCCTGAACTCGAACTGCTGTAACTCCTGTGCGCAGACGCTGACATGCTGTAGCGACAGGTCTCGGTGCCTGCCATACTCCCTCCGCAGGGTCGCACGCTGCCTGGGAGAGTGTCATACGCAATCCGCTTGAACACTATTGCATGTCATCTCGAACTCCGTGAGGGATCCGTAAACCCGACCACGGATTCCTCGCAAGCTCGGAATGACAGATGCGCTACTATTCAGCCGGAGTTCGTATCAGCTCGCAGGCATCACCACGCAGCGGGCGAGAACGATCGCTGCGTTGTCCGCTGCGCCACCCTCCAGCACGCGGCGAATAGCAACAACGACTGCTGTCTCGCAATCGGCGGACTCCGAGAGGATCTCACGCAGCGCCTCGTCGTCGAGCACACCCCACACGCCATCACTGCACAGGAGGAGTTGATCGTCCTCGCGCAATTCAAGCGCCGATTCACCGTACGCCACATCCAGCCCGTCGATATGCTCGAGTGGCAGAGTCCTCTGCCCCCCGAGCGACCGGAGAACCTTGTTGGCCTCAGGATGCCCACGCGCCTCCTGCTTGGTGATCATACCGCTCGCGACCATCGCGGCCACGAGCGAGTGATCACGGGTGAGCTGCGTCAGTTCCCCGTCGCGGAAGAGATAGGCGCGCGTGTCGCCGACGTGCCCGAGCGTCAGTCTCCCATCCTCAATCACAACGCAGGTGATCGTGGCCCCGACCTGACGTCCGCGCGCCGCAGTATATGACGCCTCCGCAGCCGCCCGGACCAGGTCTTTAGGGTCGATCCGTGGGGAGTGCGTAATCCCGCCCGTGGCTCCGGTGGCAAGCCCCTCCTCCGTCTCTCGGTCGGTCCCTGCAGCACCGGCAATCTGCGTCGTGAACTGCCTAGAGGCGCCGTGCAACACGGCCCTCAATGCGGACGTGCTGGCCACCTCTCCCGCATCCATTCCACCCATACCATCAATCGCACAGAGCACCGCGTTGTAGACCACACGCCCTTCGTACGCGGAGGACCACGTAAGATATCCGCATGCGTCTTCGTTCGCGAGGCGAGTCGGGTTCAGCCCTATCGAAGTGCCGCTCGCTACTCGTAAGGCGAGCGGCGCTAGCGAGAGCCGTCGCTTGAACGCGAGTAGGCGCCGGTAGAACTCCTCCAGATCTATCCGCTCGGGAGCGGGGGCGAGTGCTGGGGCGAGCAATTGGGGCAGGCCAGGGGTGGTGGAGATCGCAGCCAGGGCGGCTAACTCCGCTCCCTGCTCGGGTAGCACGTCGCCGCTGAGCGCACGATATAGCAGCGCGCCGAGCGTGTACACATCTTCCTTGCCCGTAACCGGAGCCCGCCCAACAAGCTCGGGCGCGGAGTAGCCGGGTACTTGCAGGGCGTGAGACGGCATCTCGCCTATGCGGACGGCCGTACCAACCCACGCGAGACGGATCGGCTGACCGAGATGCACGGCGTCCGGCGAGAGCCCAACGAGTGCCCATCCTGCCTTGTGGAGGCGACGCAGCAACTGCACGAGCTGGAGCGTGATTGAGACAACCTGCTCCACGCTCAAGCCGTCCCGCAGCGCCTCATCGAGGGTCGGGCCCTCCACCCGCTCGACGGCCAGATAGCGGCGCCCGTCCCCCTCCCATGTCGCGTACAGCGCGGGAAGCATCGCGTAACGCACCTCGGAGAGCACCGCCGCCTCCCGTTGCAGCTCCGCGTGGTCGATGGGTCCCTCGCGGAGATCCACGGGGAGCGGTCCATCGGCCGTGCTCGCCCATGTGGCGCGATAACGGTTCAGGCGACCGCGTTTCTCCATCAGCTCCTCGACGAACACAGCACCGTCGGGACCGACCAGGCTCCCCTGGGGCAACGGATCGAGCGCCGATATCGACGGCGGCAGCGTCAGTTCCTGAAGTTCCGCCGAACCCAGAGTATCCGTCAGTGCAGGCTCGGGTGCGTCGATATCCTGCGTGGCACTGTGCGCAACAGGCATGGGCTGCTCCGGCGCGGCGGCGGGCACGGCGTCTGGCGCGTCAGATTTGATCATTTCGCCTGGAGGGATTTCTGCTACGACATCCGCCTGCAACTTGTCGGCTTCGGTCGCCTCCGCGGAGGATCTCGCCTCTTCGGCATCAGCGACGGGAGCATCCGGGGACGCGACTGGAACTGGCTGGTCCGTACTCGGCGACTCCGGCGTTCCCGCGTCATCCGGCGCCGGGTCCGAGTTCTCGAACCGCCAGTCGCGCTCATGCGTCTCCTCGAACCGGCCCTTGGTCAATGGCTCCCGCTCTTCGCCCATTACCTAGTCCACTCGGAAGATGAAGCGCGCGTTACCGAACGCCACCTCGTCGCCGCCAGACAGCGCCTGCGGGGCGGTAAGGCGCGGCCCGAAGGTGGCGGCATCCGCGGACTTGACGAAGACGCCATTTGTCGAGCCCAGGTCCGTGACGTACCACCGGCCATCCGTCTCCTTGTAGATCTGCGCGTGGTGCCGGGAGATCAGCGGCGCCTCGGGGGTTTGCGACAGGTCGATATCAACCGGGCCGGTCTCAGGGTCGAAACGGCCCACGACCATCCGGTCGACGAGCAGCGGGTACTCATCTCCGGACGCCGCGCCGTGCCGATTCGGGACGAGCCGTGGAGTCCCGCCGCCAGCCGTTGGTTGCGGTTCGTCCGGCACGGTCACCGGGGCGGGCGCCGACGACACCGGTGCTTCCACCGGAACGTCGGGCGTCACAGGCATATCCGCGCCAGCCTCGGGCGTGGACACCTGGGATTCTGGGGTTTCGGCGGGTGCTGGCGCCTCGGCCATCTCTGCCGCCGCTTCGGGTGTAGGTTCCGGCATTGGTATAGCCGCTGGCGGCGCATCGGGCGTGGGTGTGGCCTGTCCCGCGGGAGCGGCCGAGGCCGAGAGCGACGCTCCGCAATCCTCGCAGTACTCCGCGCCCGGCGGGTTGTCGTGCTGACAGATCTGACACTTGATCATCGTATCGCTCCTTCCGGCCCCCGCGAGACTATGCCCCGGTGACTCGCCTGATCTCTTCCTCCGAGGGCAACTCTCCGGAAGTCACCTCCGGTCCGGCCACTTTCATCGTCTGGGTCCGCGACCCGAGCTTGATGGTCTTGGACGTTCCGACCGCGATGGTGCCCGTGCTCCTGAGCTCCTCCTCCGCCTTGCCGATCGCCATCGTCATACCACTATTGCCCAGGCGCTGGGTCATCGAGCGGGCGAGTTGCAGCGTCTTCCCTGCCTGCTCCGGGTTGTGCTTTGCTTGCTCGGTCGCCTGTCGCACGAGGTTATCGACGTTGCGCTGCTGAACATAGCCCATCACCTCCGGGTCCACTTGAGCGGCGAGCGCTTCATCGTCCGTGAACTCGACGGTCAGGTCCCGCGGAGCGATTTCTCCACGATACTGCTGCGCGGGGACCTGGTACGTGGTCCCCAACTGTGCAAGGCGTGCCCTCAGGGGTGGTCTCTCCGGCAGGTCGAACTCCAGGATGAACACCGTGTGATCTCCCGCCTCGATGCTGCCAAGTGCCAGCGGCTCCCGCGAGGCGTCCACATCGGCCAGGCTCGGATACGCGCGCATCGCCGATGCCAGCCGCACGCCGTGCACCGTGCGCAACGTCACCCGGACATCCGAGATCACCTGGTTCGCGGTCGAGCCCAACTCGGCCTCAAAAACCTGTGGCAGGCTCGTCATGTCGCGGAGGTCGTACGGCCGCCCCAGGCTGAGGTTGCAGATCTCGGTGAGCAGGTCCTCGTTGTACTCCTCGCCAACCCCGAGCGCGACGATAGGGGCTCGCAACTCAGCGAGTGCACCCGCCGCGGCTCGGCACTCCGCTTCGTCCACCGCCAGACCGTCCGTCAGCAGGAGTACCTTGCGCGCCGCGTCTTCCTCCTCGCGCAGCACTATCTCCGCGTTTCGCAGTCCCTTGCCCATCTGCGTGCCGCCGCTATAGCGCGTCAGGCTCTCGATACCCTCGGCGAGCGCCGCGCGGTCGCGCCCCGGCTGCCCCCGCGCAACCACTGTAGATTCATCCTCGAACTGGATGAGCGCCACGGTATCGTCGGGCTGAAGGCTCTGGCTGTCGATTAGCTTGCGGGCCGCCTCCATCGCTACGTCAAGTTTGGTGGACCCTTCGAAGGCGCCGTTATACGTCTTGCCGTCCACGACGACCGGCTCAGCCGGGATGACCCGGATGTCCGCGCCTGGTGCGGGCTCGCGCATGGAGCCGCTCGTGTCCATAACCACGGCGAGGTTCACATTGGGCCGCGCACCCGCCGCCTCGGTAGAGGGGAGCATCTTGAGCATCACGAACAGCTTCTGCGGACCGGCATTGGCCCGCAAGTACGTGCGATGCGGCTTGATCGATAGTTGCAGCAAACTAAACACCTCCGGTGACCCGTGTCTCGGGACCCTAACGCCTATACCATCCGGCGCAGGCTCGTGAAGAGTTGCGCGAAACTGTTCTCATCCCAAGGCAGTCGCAAGGGCAGTCCCTCAACTTCCAGGTCGAGCGTCCCGACGTCCATGCCAAAGGAGTAAGGCTTGCCCCAACCCTCTCGAAGAATGGTCACCACCGCACCGTACCCGTGCATCACGTCCTCCAGCTCACAGCCGCCGGTTTCCGCGAGGAGCATGTTCTCGCTCGAACGATCGCCCTGGTACAAGAGCCGCTTCGTCGTTAGCCAGATTTGCCCGCGGTCGTACTCGTAGTGAAACCCAAGCCGAGACCGGATCTGAACCGCTCCGAAGGTAACGACGACGTTCTCGCCCCCCGCCTTTGGCCCGGGGTACGAACCCTCGGCCGGTGAGACCTCGCCGGCGCAGAGCGCGGCCCAGAGTTCTCGGTGTGCCTCGTCCCGCAATTGTGCTGCTTCCGTAGCAGGGATTGTGCCCGCGGCGATGCGCTGCCACTCACGGCGACTGAGTCGCTGATTGTGGTACCGCCCACCAGTGCCTCGTGGGTCATGGTCCGGGTCGTGGGTCACGAGTGAGTACTCATCCGCGCGTCCCTGCTCCTGGAGCTCGGCGGTGCACACGGGACACACCAGTGCAGGTCCAGCCGCTGCACGGCCGCCGACGCCGAGCGTCCGCCAGGTCGCAACGGGGTAGGTGCGCCCGCGGTGTGCGGCGAGCGCCCCAAACGGATCGCGGGACGCATCCAGGAGCGTAAGCTGGCCGGGCGCGGTCTCATCAAACTGCGCGGCGCAGTTGGGGCACGCGACGTTGCCGCTGTCGACCGGGACCTTATGCGCGATCTTCTGCCACAAAGGGCGGCTCCAGCACTGTCCCCGGTGCTCGGCGGGCACCTGCGCACGGCTGCCCCCGCGCGCGACCCATTCGAGGCCGCCATCGCGGCAGTTGTGGAACTCCGCTTCGCACACGCCACAGAAGTACGCATCAGCCGCCCCGCCTCCGGCGATAAGCGCCCACTCCCCGCGCGCCCTCGTCTGCCCTATTGCGCTACCGCTCAATGTGCCAGGACCTGAGGGCAGCTCAGCCAGGGTGAGGGTGTCGTACCCGGTGTGATAGTCGAAGTCCGCACCGCAGTGGTCGCACCGCGCCCAGACATCGGGCACCAGGAGCATCTGACTGCGCACATACTGCAGGACATTCCCCGTGCGGCACGCCGGACACCGCATCATGACGCCGGGCCGCACCAGATCCCCGCCCATTGGCTCCAGATCCCCGGTTGAGCAGGATGGACAGAGCAACGGGCTACCCGAAGCGAATCGCTCCTGCAGCACCGCGTCGCGGCAGATGGGACACCGGATGCCTGCGACGGTACTGGCGGAGTCGAGCATCGCGGCAGACCGGCACACCGGACAGAGGAAGCCGTCGGCAGGCACCTGAGCACTCGGACGGAGCGCGCGGGCTATCTGCCGAACCCGCTCCAGGTGTTCAGTGGGCGATGGCGGGGTGGGTAACGAGGGCGGCGAAACGGGAGTAGGCCGTGCCGGGGATGCCGGGGGTGACGACGGCCCGCCCGGTTGAGAGGAGGGATTGGGAACCCGCGGACGCGATGCCGGAGCGCCGCCTGTCAGTTCGTGGTGGAACTCCAGCGCACTCTGCGGACGCTCATCCACCTTCATCTCCAGCCCATGCAGCAGAGCCGCCTCGAAGGGGGGGCTCAGGGCGGAGTTCACGGTGCGGGGGGCTTTGAGCGCGACGCCCAGCACGCGCTCCGTGGCCGCCGGCGGCTGTTCTCCCGTCGCGATGTGGTACAAGGTCGCGGCGAGGGCGTAGATATCAGTGAAGGGTCCGCGCCGTGCCTGCTCGCCATACTGTTCGAGCGGGGCGTAGCCGGGCGTGAGCATAATTGAGTGACGGGCCGCCATCCCACTGGCGAACTCGCGGGCTGCACCGAAATCGATCAACACCGGTCGTGGGGTATCCTCTGGCCCCACGAGCATGACGTTCTGGGGCTTGATGTCGCGGTGCAACACGCCGGCGGCATGGACTTCTGCGAGGGCTTCCGCGAGCGGCCCGTTAATCGCCACGAGCTCCGACTCGGGCAGGGGACTCCCTCGCCGCTCCATCCTCTCCAGGAAGTTATCACCTTCCAGGTACTCCATCGCCATGTACGCGGTGTCGTTCTCCTCGAAGACCTCGTACACGTTGACGATACTGCGGTGTCGGAAGCGCGCAACCATCTGCGCCTCCTGCTCGAACTTCTGGATCGCGGCCTCGTAGTCGGGACGACTAAGGGCACCCGCGAGCACCACGCTGGTTCCCTTTCGGCTCGAACCCGCAGGAAAGAACTCTTTGACCGCAAGCCGGCGCTTCAACCGCAGGTCCGCTCCCAGGTACGTGATACCGAAGCCGCCGCGACCGAGCACCCTTCCGATGGAGAAGCTGCCGCCGTTCAGCCGCGTGCCCGGAGGGAGGACGCCTACGACTTCGGGATTGCCACCGGGGGCGCCTGCTGGGACAGCCAGTGGAGCGCCGCAGATCGGGCACGTGGTGGCGTTGTCGGCAACTGTGCTGGCGCACACCAGGCACTGTCGTGTTCCCACGAACCCTCCGTATGAAAACGTCACGTCTTCTCGACACCGCCTGCGATATTGCGCTCCCGGACGAGAGGATCGAGCGGGGGGTGAGTCGGCACGGAGCGACATAGCACAATCAATACCGCACTACCTGTGCCGTTACCTCGATGGTCTGCTCCGCGAGAAGTGCTGGTTCTTCCTTCGGCAACACAGTCTCACGTCTACCGAGGCCGTGCGCCTTGCTTGTGGTGACAGCGCATGGCGCGTGGTGCATTGTCGGCACACGGGTAAGCGCGAATCGCGACCGGCCCGACGTGAGACCGGGCTGAGCCGCACCGGCGGCTCCGAGCGGTGCTGCCGAAGCAGTCCAACCCGTCGTCTGATATACTGCCCTTCGCACCATTCGCCGTACCACACGGAGGCAGCAATTGACAGTTCAGGTCAAGGAGTATCAGCTGCAGGACGCCGCCGCAGTTGCGCGCTTGTACAAGGCCTCGGATCCCGCATGGCCCGACGGCTTCACAGACAACGTTCTCCCTACCACGGAGGGCATCGAGCGCGAGATGACGGAGGAGAACGTCCTCAACACCTACCTCGCGTGGGAAGATGAGAGGGCCGTTGGCTTTGCCAACCTCGTCCAGATCCCGGATGACGAGAAGGCAGGGTACGTGGGGCTGCTCACCTCCGATCCCGAGTACCACGGGCGGGGCGTTGGGCGCGACCTGATCCGCCGATGCATCGACCGCTCGGTCGAGCTGGGCCACACGCGCATCACGCTTGGCACCTGGCCGGGCAACACCAAGGCGGTGCCACTCTACAAAAAGACGGGGTTCCACTGGGGTCCCGACCAACACGGCTGGAACGAGCTGCAGAACCACATCCCGCTGCTCCTGACCCACCCGCTCACAAAGGGTTACTTCGAGGCAACCGACTGGTACGCGTGCTACAAGCGCGACCTCTCCCTCGGCCTTGATACACAGAAGCGCAACGACACGCTCGTCTTTCCATACGAGTGGGACGACGAGGCAGGGCAGCTCCGGGCCGTCTTCGACCAGCGCACGAAGAAGCTCGTCGAGCTGGACACGCCGGACCTGTTGCTCATGCTCGACGCCGCACAGCCCGAGATGCTGCGTGGCGCGGAGCAGATCGCCACCCTGCGCGCCGTCAGCAAAACGAACGAGCCGCTCACCCTTGCGGTCGCCGCGCGGGACGACGGACCGGTGAAGGCCCAGCACTATGAGGTGTTGAACGTGCCCGCTGGGGGCGCTGGTGCGGTGCAGGTGAAGCTCACCGCCGCTGCGGAGAAGGCGGACTATGGCGCGGCGTCGCTGAAGCTGCTGGTTAACAGTCATCCGCTGGAAATGGCCGCGACCGTGCGCGTACTGCCGGCCCTCGAACTCCAGATGGAGCCGGAGACCATCGCGCTACGCGCCGCCCAATCCACTGCGGCGACGCTGAACCTGCACAACCGCACGGAGGAGGCAATGGCAGTGCGGCTCCTTGTGCAGCCCGCTGAGGGACTGGTTGCCACGCTGGCCAACGAGCACCTCCACCTGGCGGCGGGGGAAGTTGCGGGCGTTCCCATCGATCTTTATGCCGCCGTCGGCGGGGTGTTCCCGCTAACTATCAACCCGGTTGTCACGGTTGGAGAGCAGACGAAGCCCCATCCACCACTCACAATGGAGGTAGCTGCCGTTGCGCCCGCGCAGGTGCAGGTCACGCGCAAGGAGGACGAGACGCTCCTTTTCACGGAGGATCTCAGCCTCAGCATCGCCCACAAGGAACCGTGGCACATGGTCCGCGAGCGGCGCACCGGCAAGGCGCTGTTGAACCAGTCGTTCAACGCCGGACCGCCGTATTGGCCCAGCCCGCTCGACGAGGAGCGCGCCGACATCGCCGTGCAGCAGGAACCCGGATCGGTG
>JACDAU010000528.1 GCA_013695265.1 Chloroflexia bacterium | reverse complement strand
GGGGCGTAGAGCGGGCTCCCCCCACACGGAGCCAACCAAGGTGGTACCGCGGAACACATCCCTCCGTCCTTGCGACCGTAGGGATGCTTGTGTCTGGATGGAGGCGCCCACCAATGGCTACGATTATACAACGCCTGCCGATAGCGGAGCAACTCGCCGCGATTCGCCGAGGCTCGGAGAAGATCCTGCCCGATGAGGCAGCGCTGCGCACGCTGATGGAGCGCGCGGAGGCCGAGGGCAGGCCACTGCGCGTGAAGCTCGGCATCGACCCCACAACCCACGACCTGACGCTCGGCCACACCATCCCCCTGCGCAACCTGCGCCGGTTCCAGATTCTGGGGCACCAAGCGGTGCTCGTCATCGGCGACTACACCGCGACCGTTGGCGACCCCTCGGGCCGCAGCAAGGCGCGTCCTCCTCTCACCCACGAGCAGGTCCGGGCGAACGCTGAAACATTCCGCGAGCAAGCCGGGAAGATACTCGATCTCGAACACGCGGAGGTGGTGTGGAACAGCGAGTGGTTGAGCAAGCTGACGCTCAAGGAGCTGATCCGCATCTGCGGGCAGGTCAGCGTGAAGCGAATGCTGCAAGGAGAGTACTTCGGCAGGCGCATGGAGGACCCCGAGCAGACGATCTTCATGCACGAGCTGTTTTACCCGATTATGCAGGGGATGGACTCCGTCGCCATCCGCGCGGACGTGGAGCTCGGCGGCACGGACCAGGAGTTCAACTGCCTGATGGGCCGCGACATGCAGCGTCAGCACAGCCAGGCACCACAATTGGTGGTCACCAACCCGCTGCTCCGCGGCCTTTCCGGTAATGAGAAGATGAGCAAGAGCCTGGACAACTACGTCGGCGTGGCGTGGCCGGCGCAGGAGCAGTTCAATCGCCTCATGACGATGGCGGACGACCGTATGGCGGAGTACTACCGTCTGCTGACGGACGTGCCGCTGGAGGACGTTGAACGAGGACTGGCGGCCGTGCGCAGCGGCGAGCGCGACCCGCGCGACGCGAAGAAGGACCTCGTTACGCACATCGTCGCCGGGCTCCACGGTGAGCGAGTCGCCGCCACGATGGCTGAGGATTACGAGCGGTACGCCCAACTGCGGCGGGCGGGCGGGGCGGCGAGCGAGCTCCCCACGAATATCCGGGAGGAGACGCTGGCCGTCGGGCCGGGCGGCGTCCGCCTCACCAGCGTGCTCACGACAACCGGGCTGGCCGGATCCGGCGGCGAGGCAAAGCGATTGATAGAGCAGCGTGGCGTGCGCGTACTGGGCGAGGTCGTCGCCGACAAGAACGCGGTGCTGAAACCGGGGGAGGTAGAGGGCGCGCTCCTGCAGGTCGGACAGAAACCACCGGTGCTGCTCCGGGAGGCTCCATGACGGAGTTCCACGTCGGCGACGGTGTGCTGCGGCTCGTGCAGGGAGACATCACGCAAGTCACCGCAGACGCCACAGTGAATGCCGCGAACTCCGCACTCGCCGGTGGCAGCGGGGTGGACGGCGCGATCCACCGGGCGGGCGGGCCGAGCATCATGGCGGAATGCCGCTCCCTCGGCCGATGTCCCACCGGCAGCGCAGTGGTAACGACCGCGGGTAACCTTCCCGCTCGTGTCGTCATCCACGCCGTCGCCCCCGTCTGGCGAGGCGGCACGCAGGGCGAAGCGGAGCTTCTGGCGAGCGCGTACAGCGAGACCTTCCGGCTGGGGGCAGAGCGCGAGGCGCGGAGCATCGCCCTGCCCTCCCTCGGTACCGGCGCCTACGGCTACCCACTTGAACAAGCCGCCCCGATAGCCCTCCGTGCCGCACTCGACCGCCTCCGGACCAGTAGACCGCCCCGGCATATAACGTTTGTGCTGTGGGATAATCGCACCGTAACAGCGTACAAACAGGCAGTCGAAGACCTCCTGGCAACGCAGGGTGACGACACGCCGAGTGAAGCATCCACTCGCGGAGATCGCACGGGAACGCGCCGTACCCAACCTGGAGAGGAGCTTCGGGAGGGAGACCGGCAATGACCACTGGTGAACCCCTCTCATCACCGACCTCCAACCCCTCGCCGGACGGGGGAGCCGGCGTCGAGAGCGGGCGGGTCGCGCTGGTCACAGGAGTGAACAACCCGCTCGGGATTGGCGCGGGGATCGCCGTTGCACTCGCCAGGGCGGGGGTATCGGTCTTCGCCACGTACCTGGCGCAGCCCGTCGACGACTACGGACTCGACCCCGACGAGGCGGCGCTGGCCGTGGAGCCGGGCGAGGCGCTCTACCGGGAGCGCAATTCCCGCAGCGCGGAGCAGGTCGTCGCCAGGATGCGAGCGGCGGGCGGCACGATTGAAGCGTGGGAGGCGGACCTGGCCGATCCGGGCGTCGCGGAAAAGCTGTTCGACCGGGCGGAGGCGGCATTCGGCACCGTCGACGTGCTGGTAAACAACGCGGCGTACTGCGTCCGGGACAGCTTCTTGCCTGTGGAGCGGCTGGAGGGTCGCAGCGCCACAGGGGAGTTCCGGGTAGCGACGCTGACGGCGGAAGGGCTGGACCGGCATTGGCTGGTCAACGCCCGTGCGCCCG